>NZ_ATNI01000090.1:0-10605 GCF_000511705.1 Thermus sp. NMX2.A1 | reverse complement strand
AATTCCTTTGTTTGCTACTTCAAAGCTCCACCCCCGTCATCTTCAGGAGAACGCGACTCCGGATCAGGTTATGGGCCAAGAGGATGAGGTTCGCCCTTACCACCAGCCCCCAGCGGGAACGAGCTCTAACCTGTTTGCCTTCGGGCAAAGCAACTATCCGGGGAGGCCCCAGGGAACGCACCCTCGTGCCCAAGTGCGTCTCCTTTCAGCTCCCCACTCTCCCCATCCAAGCCCTCCAAGGAGTGGCTACCACCTTCCCTCCCCGGGTGCGGTAAGGCGGCGTGACCACCCCCTCCACCCAGCAGGTCAGGCCCGAAGGGGCTAGCTTGCCTCTCCGGTCCCCCAGGACATACCCCAGACCCTTGCCAAGCACCTCCTCCCAGGCGCTACATTTGCTGTTCTGAGCATCTAGCGTCTCTGAGAGCCTTTTCTGGAAGCGGTGGAACCGGTACAGGATAAGGGCCAGGAGTAGAACCCCTGCTAGGGCCAAAAGCCCAACAAAAATGGTCAATGTTGCCATCTGCTAGCCCCCCTTTGGTACAACCCCCTTCTTCTTAGATCTAATGCAATCACGCTTTCGGATCGTCAGGTAGACGACACTTCGCGTCCGCCAGTAGATCCTGCTTCGCACCCTCACCCCTTTGGCGGGATTCTACCCCATCCTGGAAAATATTCCCGAGGAGGAACCCTTATGAAGTGCTTTCCCTTTGGAAGCCTGGACGTTCTTGTCTGGGGAGGCTGGGGGGAGATTGGGGGGAACCAGATCCTCCTCTTCACTCCCCAGGGAGGCCTCCCGCTGGACTTCGGCAAGCCCTTCGGCCGCTTTGGACCCCACTTCACTGAGTTTCTGGGGCCCCGGGACCGCCTGGGTCTTAGGGACCTGCTCTTCCTGGGCCTTCTGCCCCCGGTGCCGGGCCTCTACCGCAAGGGGAGCAGGAATACCCTCTTCCCCTCCCCCCTGGAGGAGGACTTCCTGCACCGGAGGGCACAGGAGGGGGGCGTGGGGGTCGACGGCGAGGGGATCCTGGCCCTCCTCCTCAGCCACGCCCACCTGGACCACTCCGGGGCCCTGGGCTACTTGCGCCAAGACCTCCCCGTGGTGACCAGCGCGGCCACCGCTGCCATCGCCGAGGCCATGCAGGGCATGAGCAAGGGGGGTGGACGGAGAGACCGCTTACCTGAACCCCCGCACCCTGAAGGAGGATGCGGGGATCCTAGGGGCCAAGGGCGGGGCCTACCTGCTGGTGGAGGGTACCCGGCTGGGCAGTCCAGGGAAGACCTACACCGAGAGCCAGGTCAAGGCAAACCTCCACGACCTCCTTTCCCAGCACCCTGGGGCCCCCATCGTCGTGGACTTCGCCCCCCACAACCTAGAACACCTCCTCTCCGCCCTGGAGGTGGTCGAGGCCCTGGAGCGCCACCTGGTGGTCACTCCCAAGGATGCCTACCTCCTGTGGGGCCTGTCCGAGGCGGATCCCCTTTGGGGCCTCGTCCCCTCCCGGGTCCTCAAGGAGGGCAAGGCCGGGCGGGAGAGCCGGAAGAAGGTCGTGTGGAAAGAGGTGGAGCTTTGAAGTAGCAGAAGTAACAAACGAAGGAACCCACAAAAATGGCAGCTTGACTGTAGGGTGTGAATAGACCCTAGATTGCCTAACCAGGCTCTTTATTTTAGGATGAGACTATGCCACGCCGCAAACAGCCCCAAGAGGCCCTGCCTCCTCGCATCCGCGCCATCATCGAGCGCCGCAAGGAGCTGGGCCTGACCCAGGAGGAGCTCGCCCGCATGGCGGGCTTCTCCTTCAGCCTCATGGCCAAGATCGAGCGCGGGGCCACCGACCCCCGTTCCCTCTCCGCCCTCTACCTCACCAACCTGGCCCGGGTCCTGGGCCTGCCCCTCTCCGTCCTCCTGGACGAAGGGCTCCCGGAAGGCCTCGAGGAGCGCCGCCCCGTGCCCCTTCCCCTCTACCCTTCCCTGCAAGCCGCCCTCTCCGGGGAAAGCGCCCGCCAGGCCTACCTGGCTCCCGAGGACCTGCCCAAGGGGGCCTTGGTGGACAAGCTCGCCTTCCTGGAGCTTCCCGGGCCCTGGCTCTTCTCCCTCACCCTCCCCTTCCCCCTCACCAAACCCCTGCGCCTTCTGGCGGAGCTGAGGCCCCTGGTGGCCCGGGAAGGGGTCTACGTGGGCCGCCTCGAGGGCCACCCCGCCCTCTTCACCCACGAGGACCTGGAAAGGAAAAACTTCGCCCTCTACCCCCTCCTCCAAGGGCTTCCCACCCTCTGGACCGAGGGCCGGGAACCGGAGATCCTCGGCCTGGTGCGGGCTTGGTGGGTGCAGGGATAACCCCCTGTTGCTAAAGGATCATTCGGTGTGCTAGCCTTGGAGTGTGGTCTTTGCTTGGCACAGGGCTATGCTAATATGGCAAGACAAGGGAGGTGAGAGGAACAGGCTAACTTAGCGGCCTCCAAAAAGAAGCGGATCGGGGTTGCCCCCGACAGCTTGCTCTCAAGCTTGGTATCCGCCCCTTCCCAAGGCTAGGATACCAAGCCGCAGAGGGAGAGTCAACCTCTTTGGGCAACCCCACGGGCCCCAGGGCCGGGGTAAAAGGCCCAAAAAGCACCGTGGGACGCAAAAAAGCTCACTCCAAGGCTTGGACCTACCTGGACCACCCTTCGGCTTTCACCCTGATCCCGAACCCCATCCTCAAGCAGGCCCTCTCCGGCGAGGTGGGAGGGAAGCGCCTCAAGCCCATCCCCCGCCTGGTCTACCTCACCCTCCTCTCCCGGGCCCGCCTGGAGGGGAAGGAGGCCACGGCCCAGGACCTCGCCCTCCTCCTGGGCTTCGACCCCCGCACCGTGGAGAAGGCCCTCCTGGAACTCTGGGAGCTTGGCCTGGTGGAGCGGGGCGGCTACGGCTACTTTGCCCCCTTGCGCGCCGTGCTCCCCAAGGCGCACGCTGTGCAAAGCTCCTTGCACGCCGTGCAGGGGGAAAGCGGGGAAAAGGCCGTGCCAGACGAGCTTGGCTCGGTCCTAGAAGAAATAAGAGAAGAAGAAAAGAAAAAAACCTCCTCATCCTCTATCCCACCCACCCACCCCGCCTTCGGCAGAGGGGGAGGAGGAGCTTTGGGAGGAACCCCTAGCGGAACCCTTAGGGGAAGGCCACGAGGTGGAAGCCTCCCTTGCTTTCCCTCCGGGAGGGAGCGGAACTTCTGTCTTGACCCAAGCTTCCCCGCCGCTTGTGAAGCCGGGCACGAAGTCCCTGCGGGCCGCCCTGGAGGGGGCGGGGCTTTGGCGGGAGTTCTGGCGGGTCTTCCGCCCCGGCTTCGCCACCCCGGCCCTCTTCGGGGCCTACCTCCACCGCCTGGAGCGGGAGGCCCTGCCCCTGGGGACGGCCTTTCTGGAGGTCGTGGCCCGCACCCTGGAAGGGGCGAGGCGGGGGGTGGTGCGCTACCCGGCGGCCTACCTGGAGCGGTTGCTTCAGGAGCTAGCCCCCGAGGGGGCCCAAGCCCCTTCCCTGACCTCTTCCCTCGAGGCCCCGCCTTTCCAAGACGGCGACCTGCTCCTCCTGCCCGATGGCAGGCGGGGCTACTTCGGGGGCTGGACAGGAGGGGGTAAGGAGGCCTTCCTGGAGGTGGATGGGGTAGCCTACCGGGTGCCCAGGGAACTTCTCCTTGAGGCCCGTGTGGTAGGGTGAGGGAGATGCTGGAAGCCGAACTCCTCCCCGCTTCGTCGGGGGAGAAACCCCTTGGGG
This sequence comes from Thermus sp. NMX2.A1, assembly GCF_000511705.1. Taxonomy (NCBI): domain Bacteria; kingdom Thermotogati; phylum Deinococcota; class Deinococci; order Thermales; family Thermaceae; genus Thermus; species Thermus sp. NMX2.A1. The sequence continues at coordinate 6,863 of NZ_ATNI01000090.1, read as the reverse complement.
AAGGCTTCTCGGAAGGCGAGGAGTCTAGGCCACAGGACTGGTATTTCGCCCGGCTGGAGCTTTGGGGCACCCTGGAGCGCAAGATCCTGCCCCCCCAAGGGCAAGGGGGAAGGCTCTCAGGAGGGGGGGCGTCCCCGATGGGTCTACGTCCTGCGGGATCCCGCCTTGGGGGAGGTGCCCCTGCGCTTTCCCCGGGAAGTGTGGGAGCGGATCCCCTTCTGGGCCTTCCAGCGCCACTTGGGGCGCACCGTCTTAGCCCGCTTCTCCCCTCGTACGAACGCCCAGGGCCTTTGGTCCCCCTGGCACTCCCCCGCCTTGGGGTTTTCCCGGAGGCCGGGGGTGGAGCCATCCCGCTTCCAGGCGCGGGGCCGCCTGGTGGGGGTGGACCGGGAGGAGGGGCGGCTGGTGGTGGAGATCCGTCCCAACCCCCAAGGGGTCCTCAAGGAACCCTTCCGCCTCACCCTGCACGCCGCCCTGGCCCTCCTGGAGGGGCTTCCTTCCCTGGGCAGCGGGGTGTACCTGGAGGGGGAGCTGAGGCCCAAGAGCAGGCGGATGGTGGTGAGGAAGGCCGAGCTCGTTCCCCTGTGGGACGACTAGGGCACAAGGCTTTCCTCCACGGGGTGGCCCATCTCTCCCCTTCGGGCTGTGGGCGTAGCCTTCGCCTGGAGGCGCGGGGACTTTTCACCTTGCGGGCCAGGTTTCTGGGAGGTAAGGGCCCAGGGACGGGCTTCCACCAGGTGGTTCTCTGGTTTCGCACCGACCGGGAAGGGTTCGTCACCGAAGTGGTGGTGGCCCACTGGTCCCTCCTGGCCCCGGCCCCGGTGGGCTCCCTTCCCGACGAACCTCTGCGCTTCAGCCTCTTGGGGGAATGGCTGGGGGCTCACGAGGGTGTGGGAAGGGTCTGGGTGGTGCCCAAGGACCCTGAGGAAGCTCCTCCCTTCCCCGTGCGCTTTCTTCCCGTGCGCCCCCACCTGGTCCCAGCCCCAGGGGGGCTCGCCCTGGTCCTGGGACGGGTGGAGCGGGGGAGGCTCCTGGGGGAGGAGGTGCTGCTCTTGAGCGGAAGGGTCCTTTGCCCGGGGGCTGGCTAAAGCCTAGTCTGACCAGTTGTGCTAAGCTTGGGCTGTGGACAAGACCTGGCAGCTGCAAGAGGCCAAGGCCCGCTTCTCCGAGCTGGTGGAGGAGGCCCTGCGCTCCGGCCCCCAGGTGGTGACCCGCCGGGGCAAGCGGGCGGTGGTGGTCCTCTCCTGGGAGGCCTACGCCCGCCTGGCGGGCAGGGAGACCCGCCTCCTGGAGGCCCTTCGCCCCCAAGAACCCCTCCCCAATGAGGAGGTGGAGGCCCTCTTCCCTCCGGAGAGGGAGGGGATCGCCTACCGGAAGGTGGAACTTTGAGCTACCTCTTGGACACCAACGTGGTCTCCGAGGTGGCCAAGCGGGAACCCCACCCTGCGGTCTTGGCCTGGCTGGAGGCGGTGCCCCTGGGGGAGGCTTACCTTTCTGCCCTCACCTTGGGGGAGCTGGTGCAAGGGGTGGTGCGGGCTCCCTCGGAGCGGCGTCCCCGGCTGGAGGCCTGGCTGGACGGGATCAGACGCCGCTTCGCGGGGCGGATCCTTCCCCTAGATGCAGAGGTGATGGAGGTCTGGGGAGAGCTCACCGGGCGGGCCATGGTGGAGGGAAGGAGCCTCTCCCCCCTAGATGCCCTGCTGGCGGCCACGGCCCTGCGGCACGGCCTGGTGCTGGTCACCCGCAACCTGAGGCCTTTTGAGGGCGTGCCCGTGCGGGTGTTCAGCCCGTGGGAGGCTCCTTGAGGAGAGGGTATTTGGCAACACGTGTTATGATAGGGACAACATGGCACGGGTAAGGCTGAAGCCGCTAGCCTTGTGGGCCCGGGAGCGGGGTCTCCCCTACAGCACCGCCCACAAGATGCTCCGCGAGGGGAAGATCCAGGCGGAACGGGTGGGGGAGTGGTGGATGGTCCGGGAGGAGGTGCCGGAGGAAGGCCCGGCCCAGGGCAGGGTCCTCACCCTCTTCACCCACGCAGGCGGGGCGGGGAAGACCTCCCTCACCCGGGACCTCGGCTATGAGATGGCCTCGAGGGGAAAGCGGGTTCTTTTGGTGGACATGGACCCCCAGGCCAACCTCTCTGCCTGGTTAGGGCACGAGGAGGTGCCTGAGGAGGAAACGGCTCTCGTCATCTTTGAGGGCCGGGCCACCCCCCAGCCCAAGGAAGTCCTGCCCAACCTTCACCTCCTCCCCGCCCAGGTGGAGCTGGCCCGGGCTGAGGTTCTGCTTTCCCGTGAACCCCACAACGCCTTCGCCCTCCGGGGAGCGCTGAACGAGCTTCGGGAGGTCTACGACCTCATCCTCGTAGACTCGCTTCCCTCCCTGGGCTCCTTGGCGGTAGCTGCTGCCCTGGCGGGGGACGGCCTTATCGTCCCCGTGGAGCTTTCCCGGAAGGGGGCCCAGGCCCTCCGCACCGTGGTCCAGGTAGCCCGGGGCTACGGGATCTCCCTGCAGCGGATGCGCCTTTGGGTGGGTCGGAGCTTCGTGCGCTTGGTGGTTCCCACCCATGCGGAAGGCACCGCTCGGGACCGGGAAGCCCTAAAGGCCCTCGAGGAGGCTTTGAGTGGGGCTGTGCCCGTGGCCCCACCCCTGATCCGTAGGCCCGCCGTGTACCGGGAAGCCCAGGCCAAGGGGGTTCCCGTTCAGCTGGTGGGTGGGAACGAGGTGCTGCGTGAGCTCAAGGCGCTTGGCGACCTCGTGGAGGAAACGCTCCTCCAGGAGGAGGTGGCGGTGTGAAGCGCAACCCCATCAGCCCCTTTCTACCTCCTGATCTGGCCCGGGCCCTGGACCTCTCCGAGGTAGGGGGCGGGCGCCTCCTCCCCCTCGAGGCCCTCTCCCCCCGTCCCCAGCCCCGGCGCCGCTTCGAGGAAGCCTCCCTGAAGGCCCTGGCGGAGTCCGTCCGGGCGCACGGGGTTCTGGAGCCCCTCCTGGTGCGCCCCCTGGGGGAAGGGAAGTACGAGATCGTGGCCGGGGAGAGGCGCTACCGGGCGGCCCAGATGGCGGGGCTTTCCGAGGTGCCCGTGGTGGTGCTGGAGGGCCTGGACGAGAAGGCCGCCGCCGCCATCGCCCTCATGGAGAACCTCCAGCGGGAGGACCTGAACCCCTACGAGGAGACTGTGGGGGTCTTGGACCTCCTGGGCCTGGAGCTGGGCAAGGGCAGGGAGGAGGTGGTCAGCCTTCTTCACCGGATGCAAAAGGAGGCACGGGGCAAAGCGGCCCAAAACGTTTTGGGCCGCCCGGAGGCCAAGAAGGTGGAGGAGGTCTTCCGCTTCCTGGGGCGCATGGGGTGGGAGAGCTTCGTCCAAGCCCGCCTCCCCCTCCTGAACCTGCCCCCTGACCTCCAGGAGGCCCTCCTGGAAGGGGCCATCCCCTACACCGCCGCCTTGGAGCTCAAGAAGGTGAAGGAGGAGTCCCTCCGCCTGAGGCTCCTGGAGGAGGCCAGGGCGGGCCTCTCCCTAAGGGACCTGAAGGCCAAGGTGCGGGAGCTTCTTAGGAAGGACACCTCTCCTCCACCCTGGCACAAGGAGGTGCTGGCGAGGCTGGCCAAGGTGGACCTCGAGGCCCTCCCCGCCGAGAAGCGGGCCAAGGTGGAGGAAAAGCTGCGAGAGATTGGCGAGATACTGGGAGACTGAGGAGGGGGGTCTGCGACACGGTGCGCTTTCTCCAAGTGGGGGTTTGAGATCATGAGTTCCCTCTACACCCGATACGATCCCGAAGCGGTCCGCTCCTTTCTCCGCCGCTTTCCCAACTACGCTCCAGGGCCAGACGGTCAGGGCTTGTACCGAAACAAGGATGAGGGCGACCTGCCCGTAGTCGTCTGGCAGGTTGCCGATGCCACCCGCTACCGCACCGCTTTCAAGGAGCTGGCCGAAGAGGTGTGGCGCCGAGGGTATACCGGGGCGCTCTTCGTGCTGCACGACTCCCACGGCAACTATCGGCTGGGCTACGTGGAGATGCTTTACCGGGGCCGTCGAAAGCCCTTGCCTTCTGGCCGGAGCGTTCTGATAAGGGCCCATCACCCCAACAAGACCGCCAGACAGCGCCTGGCGCTCCTCGAGAGCCAGGCCCAGGAGGGGAAGCCCCTGACCCTGGGCGCTCTCCGGGAAGCCCTGTCGGTGGATGCGGTTAGCGACGAGTTCTACAAGGAGTTTGTGCGGGTCTTTGAAAGCCGCTTGGTGCCGGGCGTGGTGGGCCTCCCGGAAGAGCGCAAGCGCGACTTCCTCTTGGGCTTTGTGGCCCGCACCCTGTTCCTAGGCTTCGTGGCCAAGAGGGGGTGGTTGGGCGGAAGGGAGGATTTTCTGCCCTGGCTTCTGCAAGCCTATCGGGACCAAGGGTGGATGGGCCAGCAGCGCTTTTACCGGGAGTGGCTTTGGCCCCTGTATTTCGATGCCCTAAAGGGGCCGCCTGGCAAAAAGGGCAACTCCTTCACCGGGCTTCCCCAGGCGGTGCGCCAAGCCTATCTGGAGGCCCCCTATCTCAATGGGGAGCTTTTCAACCCCAAGGCTGGCTTAGATGAAGCCCATGTCTACTTGACGGATGAGGCCGTCCAGTCTTTCTTCGACTTCCTTTTCTCCTACAACTTCACCGTCGAGGAGAACACAGCTTATGAGGTCGACCTCGAGCTGAACCCGGAGTTTTTAGGCCTGATCCTGGAGCGTCTGGTCAACACCGTGGGAGTGGAGGGTAAGGCCACGGAGCTGGGGGCCCACTACACCCCTCGGGTGGAGGTGGACCTGATGGTGCGCTTGGGCCTGGCCGAACTCCTCTACCGCAAGGGCCTTCCCCTTCAGAAGGCTTACGCCCTTCTGGAGGGGGATACGGAAGGCTTAGACGAGGCCGAGCGCCAGAAGGCGCGGGAGGTTCTGCTCAGCGCGAAGATTCTCGATCCTGCCGTGGGCTCCGGGGCCTTCCCGGTGGGGGTGCTTCAGGTGATCGAGGAAACTCTGGATCTCCTGGGCGAGCCCCGCACCTTGGAGCGCAAAAAGCGCCTCTTGCAGAACCTCTACGGCGTGGACGCCCTGTCGTGGGCGGTCTGGATGGCCGAGTTGCGGCTGTGGCTTTCCTACTTCATCGAGCTGCCCGATTCCAGCCTCCACTCTCAGGAGCCTTTGTTGCCATCACTAGGCCTGCACATTGTGCAGGGGGATTCGGTGGTTCAGCGCATCGGGAACCGCGCGGTACCGACAAGGCTCGAACTGAGCCGGCAGGTCAGGCAAGACCCTCAGGTGCGGCAAGCGCTGAGCGCCCTTCTCGATGCCAAAGAGGGGTATTTCCACAACCGGGGAGTTGGCCGGGAAGAGGTGCGGCAGCGGGAGGAGGCTTTTCTGCTGGCGGTCCTGGATGCCCAGTACGGGAAAGGGGAACAAGGCCTATTGGTCAAGGGAGAACTCGAGGAGTATGACGAGGAGCGCAGATTTCTGGAGCAGGCGATTCGCTCCCAAGACAGACCCTTTCTCTATCTCCTGGACTTCGCCGAGGTCGTGGTAGGGGATGGTGGATTCGATCTGGTGATCGGCAACCCTCCTTATGTGCGGCAAGAGGCTATCATGGACCCCCTTCGCCGCTTCGATGAGGCCACGTACAAGGCCTACCTCCAGGATGAAGCTCGTCGCGACCTTGCCCGCTTTCCCGGCTTTCGGCACGGTGCTCTGCCGAACATCTCGGGCCGCTCCGATCTTTACGTGTACTTCTACGTCCGCACCCTAGCCCTTTTGAAGGAGACCGGGGTGCAGGTGTTCATCACCAGCAACTCCTGGCTGGATGTCCAGTATGGAGCCTGGTTGCAGAAAGTCTTTTTGCACTCAGCCCCCTTGCGCTACGTGATCGAGAACCACGCCGAGCGCACCTTTCAGGCAGACATCAACGTGGCGATTAGCGTGGCCTGGGCTCCTAAGTGGGTGCCGCAGGATTGGCCCGTGCGGTTTGTGGCAGTAGAAACCTCTTTTGAGGAGGCGGATCTTCTCCAGGCCTTGCGGGAGGTGCCGTGAAGGTCGTAGTGGACAACGGCAAGCTGCGGATCCGTTCGGTGACAGTCGGGACTCTGCTCCGAAAGGGGACGGAAGGGGAGCGCTACAAAGGCGGTCAGTGGGGTGGCCTCTACTTGCGGGCCCCGGAGATCTTCTTTCGAGTGTTAGAAGGGGCGGGGGATAAGCTGGTGCGGTTGGGGGATGTTGCCGAGGTCAAGTTTGGCATCAAGACGGGTGCTAACGGTTTCTTTTTCCTAAAGCCTCTCCCACATCGTCCAACTTGTCCCTTCTGCAAGGTGATCCATGCAGAGGCTCTAACAGATAAGGAAGAGCGGGCCTACCGTGAGAGAGGCGAGACCCCACCTGAGGGTACCTTGGTGGCGGTCAAGAATGGATTAGGCTGGGAGGGCTACCTTGAGTACAGTGTTTTGCGCTTACTTTTAAAGAGCTCCAAGGAGGCCCCTACTTTGGTTGTGCCCGTTACCCCCTCGCGGGTTTTCCTGCCTTCTTCTGCAAACCGAGAGACGTTGCCAAAGCACGCCCAGAACTACGTGGACTATGGGGAGCAATTGCCCATCACCGTAGCTAAAGGTAGGTCTAAAGGGGCCGTCCTCCAGGGGATACCTTCACTTTCTACCGTGCGTGGCCGCAACCCCTGGTGGTGGTTAGGAGAGTGGGATGAAGCGCCAATAGCACTGCCAATTTTCGAAAGGGCCCGCAAGTATGCTTTCTGGAACGAACAACGGGCGGTAATCGATCATGCTCTCTGCATGGTACGTCCTAGGGAGGGAGTGGAAGCCAAGGCGCTTTTCCTGGCGTTGAATAGTGCTGTTTTCC
>NZ_ATNI01000089.1:0-1940 GCF_000511705.1 Thermus sp. NMX2.A1 | reverse complement strand
AGCCTGCTGGGGTGAGGGCGGGGAGCGCCCAGGCGCTCCCCGCTTGACCTTGATTCCGGTCATGGCCGGCAGGGAGTCTTCCGGTTAGCTTGCTCCCATGGAGCGTCCTGAGTTCGCCCAGTACCCGTATCTGGTGGCCTGGGAGGTGACCAACGCCTGCCTCCTCGCCTGCCGCCACTGCCGGGCCTCGGCCATGCCCCACCCCCTGCCTGGGGAGCTTTCTACGGAGGAGGGCTTGGGGCTTATAGAGGAGGTGGCCACCTACCGCCCTAAGCCCCTCCTCCTCCTCACTGGGGGAGACCCCCTGGCCCGCCCCGACCTCCTTTTCCTCATCCAAAGGGCCCGGGAGCTGGGGCTTAAGGTGGGCCTCACCCCGGCGGCCACACCCCTTCTCACCCGGGAGAAGGTGTTCCAGCTCAAGGAGGCAGGGGTGACCCGGCTGGCCCTTTCCTTGGACGGGGCAAGCCCGAAAAGCCACGATGCCTTCCGGGGAGAGGAGGGCACCTTTGCCCGGACCCTGGCGGCCCTGGGATGGGCCAAGGAAGCGGGGCTTCCCACCCAGGTGAACACCACCGTGACCCGGGAAAACTGGCCGGAGATCCAGGCTCTACCCGATCTCCTGGCGGAGAAGGGGGTGGTCCTTTGGAGCCTGTTCTTCCTGGTGCCCGTGGGACGGGGGGCCTTGTTAAAGCAACTCTCCGCCAGGCAGTTTGAGGAAGTGCTCCACTGGCTTTACGAGGTTTCCCTTTCCTACCCCTTCCATGTAAAGACCACCGAAGCCCACCACTTTCGCCGGGTGGTGTTGGAGAGGCGGAGGGAACTGGGTGCGCAGGACCGGGCCCTGGCGGCGGGAGAAAGCCTCCACCGGGAGTACTTCCAAGATGGTATGGAGCACTCCCGGCTTGGGGTCACGGACGGCAACGGCTTTGTCTTCGTGTCCGCCACCGGGGATGTGGCCCCTTCGGGGTTCTTGCCCGTTTACGCCGGCAACATCCGGGAGAAGTCTCTCCTGGAGATTTACCGGTATAGCTTACTCTTTCAAGAACTCCGCAATAAGGACCTCCTCAAAGGGAAGTGCGGGGTCTGCGAGTACCGCTTTGTGTGCGGGGGAAGCCGGGCCAGGGCCTGGGCGGAAACCGGGGATTACCTGGCCAGCGAGCCCCGGTGCGTCTATGTGCCCCCGGCTTGGTTGGAGAAGGTGGGCAAAGTTTCCAGCGCAGGATGAGGGCTTGGGCGGGGGTGGGGTGCGGTTAGGCAAGCGGAGGGCATCGGGGGGGCGAACTCTTTGGCCCGCCAGTTCACCCGGGCCTTCTCCTTGCTGAGCCCTCGAGGCCAGAGGCAACCCAGCTACACCCGCACCCCGTCCTCCGGGGAAGCTGGCTCGTAAACGCGCTTTACCCTTAAAGCCATTCCGCCTCCGGGAGGACGCACTCCGGGCACTGGGCTCCCGTGAAGCACACCCACTCCAGGACTTCTTCCACGTCCTCCACCGGCCCCAGGTGGTAGATCTCCAGGAAGGGATCAGCCACCAGTATGCCCTTTTCCGGGATGGCGTGGACCAGGTTTCCTTCCCGGTCCATGAGGATGGGCAAGGGGCTTTCGTGGGTTTCTTGGGCGAGGAGGAAGGCCTGGGCCTCGAGGGCAGCGAGCTCTTCCTGGCGGAGGGCCAGGGCCTGGGCCATCCCGGGGTCCCGCAGGAGAACCAGGATCTTCCCCTTAAGGTCCGGCAGGTATACCCTTTCTCCGCCTGGGGTGTGGAGGGTATAGGGGGGAAGGAGCTTTCTCAAAGCGACCATGGTCTATTCTGGTCTTTCTTGCTCCCTTAGGAGTGTGAACTGGTTCCTGGGAGATTTGGAAGGCGTGCCCCCAAGATCCCTTGACCCCGGTCATGGACGGGCCGAAGGCCAGGGACCAGACTAGGCCTTGGAGGTAGATATGCC
>NZ_ATNI01000088.1:0-18124 GCF_000511705.1 Thermus sp. NMX2.A1 | reverse complement strand
AGCAGGGTAGGATAAACCCATGGCCGAGGTGGAAAGCTTTGCCCTGGACCACACGAAGGTGAAGGCTCCTTATGTCCGCCTGGCGGGGAGGAAGGCGGTGGGGAGTGGCCTGGTGGAGAAGTACGACCTGCGCCTGGCCCAGCCCAACCGGGAAGCCCTGCCCACGGGGGCCTTGCACACCCTCGAGCACCTTTTGGCTGGCTACCTCCGCGACCACCTGGAAGGGGTCATAGACCTTTCCCCCATGGGGTGCCGCACGGGGTTTTACCTGGTGGTGGAAGGCCCTTTGGAGGAGGAAAGGGTTTTGGTGGCCTTTGAACGGGCCTTAAGGGATGTTCTCCTGCACGAGGGGCCCATTCCCGGGGCCAGCTTCAGGGAGTGCGGGAACTACCGCGACCACGACCTCCAAGGGGCCAAGGCCTGGGCGGAGAAGGTGCTGAGGGAAGGACTGAAGGTTCAGGCCACCCTTCCCCTGGAGGAAAGGTGATCGCCTTCTTTGCGGCGGAGCCCGAGGAAGCGGAGGCCTTAAGGGAGGCCTTGGACGCGAGGGAGGCCCTCGAGGCGCCCTTTCCCCTCCATCAGGCCCCCGGGGTACTGGTGGCGGAAACCGGGGTGGGCAAGGTGGCGGCGGCCTCGGCGGTGGCCTATGTCCTTACCCGCTTTGCTCCCAAGGAGAGCTTCTTCCTGGGGGTAGCGGGGGCTTTGGACCCTTCCTTAAGGGCTTTGGACCTTCTTTTGGCGGAGAAAGCCGTGCAGTGGGATGTGGACCTCACCCCCTTTGGCCGGGAGCCTGGGGAGACAGCCTTTGGGATGCGTTTTTTCCCCTCGGACCCCCTGCTTCTGGAACGGGTGGAGAAGGCGGCGGCTAGCCTTGCCCTGCCCGTTAGGCGTGGGGTGGTGGCCACGGGGGACCGGTTTCTGGCGGATAGGGAGGAGGCACGGAGGCTGGCCCGGCTCCACGGGGCCCAGGCGGTGGAGATGGAAGGGGCCGCGGCCCTCATGGTGGCCTGGCGCTTCCGGCATCCCATGGCCTTGATCCGGGCCGTGACCGATGGGGCGGGGGAGGAGGCGGCCAGGGACTTCCAGGCCTTTTTGCAGGCGGCCTCGAGGCGGCTTGGCTTCCTGGCCCAGGCTCTTTTGGCATACTGAAAAGGGAGGGGTCCATGGAAATCAAACTCTTCACGGGGAGCGCCCACCCCGATCTGGCCCGGCGGGTGGCGGAAGCCCTGGGGGTTCCCTTGGGAAAGGCGGTGGTGGACCGCTTCCCCGACGGGGAGGTGAGGGTGCGCCTTTTGGAAAGCGTGCGCGGGGATGATGTGTACCTCATCCAGCCCACCAGTCCCCCGGTGAACGACCACCTGATGGAGCTCCTCCTGCTGGCGGATGCCGCCCGCCGGAGCTCTGCGGGCCGCATCAACGCCGTCATCCCCTATTTCGGCTACGCCCGTCAGGATAAGCAGACCCAGGGCCGCGAGCCCGTGAGCGCCAAGCTGGTGGCCAATCTCCTGGAAACCGTGGGGGTGCACCGGGTGATCGCCATCGACCTCCACGCTCCCCAGATCCAGGGGTTTTTTGATATCCCCGTGGACCACCTCTCGGCGGTGCGCCTCTTTGCCCGCTACCTCCAGGAGAAGGGCTATACGGAGAACGGCGTGGTGGTTTCCCCGGATGCGGGCCGGGCAGAGGAGGCCAGGCGGCTTTCCGAAAGGCTGGGCCTGCCCCTGGCCATGCTGGCCAAGCGCCGCCATGGCCCCAAGGACACCTCCGTCACCTACGTGATCGGGGAGGTGGCGGGGAAGAGACCCTTGATCATCGATGACATCGTTTCCACGGGGGGAACCATAAGGCGAGGGGTGGAGGCCCTCCTGCTGGCTGGGGCTTTGCCGGAAATGGTGGTCATGGCCACCCATCCGGTCCTGGTAGGGGAGGCTCGGGAAAACCTTTCCCATCCCGCCATCCGTGAGGTGATCTTCACCGATACCATCCCCTTGAGGGATGGGGGGTACACGGTGCTTTCCACCGCTGAGCTTCTGGCCCAGGCCATCCGGCACGTCCACACCAACCAGTCGGTGAGCGCGTTGATCTGAGGTGGCAGGAGGGCCTGGGGGTGTGGTAAGCTTTCCCATAGTGTGCCCCTAGGGGGCCTTTGCCTTTTGGGAGGTTGAGGAGGAGACATGGAATACCGTTTGAAGGCCCAGTACCGGGAAGGGGAGAAGCCCGCCGCTTTGCGCCGGGCGGGGAAGCTCCCCGGTGTCATCTACAATAAGTACTTGAACCGTAAGATCTACGTGGATCTCGGGGAGTTTGACAAGGTCTTCCGTCAGGCTTCCATCCACCACGTGATCGTTCTGGAGCTCCCCGACGGCCAGGAACTGCCCACCCTGGTGCGCCAGGTGAACCTGGACAAGCGCCGGCGCCGTCCCGAGCACGTGGACTTCTACGTGCTCTCCGACGAGCCCGTGGAGATGTACATCCCCTTGCGCTTTGTGGGTACGCCCCAAGGGGTGCGGGAAGGAGGTGTCCTGCAGGAGGTGCACCGGGACATCCTGGTGCGGGTTTCCCCAAGGAATATTCCCGAGTTCATCGAGGTGGATGTCTCGGGCCTGGGCATCGGGGATAGCCTCCATGCCGCTGACCTCAAGCTTCCGGAAGGGGTTAAGCTGGCCATTTCCCCGGAGGAAACCATTGCTGCGGTGGTGCCTCCTGAGGATGTGGAGAAGCTTGCGGTGGAGGCCCCCGAGGCTCCTGCTGAGCCCGAGGTGATCAAGAAGGGCAAGAAGGAAGAGGAGGAATAGTACCGCCCTGTACTTGAGGGGCGGGGCCCCTGGAAAGGGGATTGGGCGCTGGCGGAGGGAAGGGGGGCGTTTTCGCCCCCTTTTTGCGGAGGGCAGGAATGTTCCTGGTGGTGGGCCAGGGAAACCCGGGGGAGCGGTACGCCAGGACCCGCCACAACCTGGGCTTCATGGTCCTGGACCGGCTGGGCCTGGAGTTTCGGGAAAGGGGGGAGGCCCTCCTGGCCGAGGTGGAGGTGGAGGGGGAAAAGGGGTTTTTCCTCAAGCCCCTCACCTACTACAACCTGAGCGGCCAGGTGGTGGCTCCCCTGATGCGCTTTTACAAGATTCCCCCGGAGCGCCTTCTGGTAGTCCACGACGAGATGGACCTACCCCTGGGCCGCTTGCGCTTCAAGGCAGGGGGTAGCCCCGCGGGAAACCGCGGGGTGGCCTCCATCGCCCAGGCCCTGGGGACCGAGGCCTTCCACCGCCTGCGCTTAGGGATTGGCAAGCCCCCTTCCCGGGAGCTTGGGGCAGCGTATGTCCTTTCCCCCTTCCTTCCCGAGGAGTGGCCGGTGGTGGAGCGGGTCCTCGAGGCGGCCAAGGAAGCCGTGCTCTGCTGGGTGAAGGAGGGGCTTCTTCCCTGCGCGGGCCGTTTTAACGGCCTGGATCTTTCCCAGGGCTTGGGGGAAAAGGGCTAAGCTTTAGGCATGGCCGCGCCTAAGGTCCTCCTCATCGCCGGGGGAAGAAGCCCCGAGCACGAGGTTTCCCTGCTTTCCGCCCAGGGGGTTTTGGAGCACATGCCTTTCCCCACCGAGCTCGCCGTGATCGCCAAGGACGGTGGGTGGCTCCTTGGGGAGGAGGCATTTGCTGCCCTTGGGGCCAAGGTGGCCCCTATCGGCCGGTATGCCTTTCCACCCCCTTTGGATTGGAGCCGGTATGACGTGGTCTTCCCCCTGCTTCATGGAAGGTGGGGAGAGGATGGGACCATCCAAGGGTTCTTGGAAATTCTGGGTAAGCCCTACGTGGGAGCGGGGGTGGCGGCCAGCGCCCTTTGCATGAATAAGGACTTAAGCAAAAGGGTTCTGGCCCAGGCGGGGATTCCCGTGGTCCCCTGGGTAGCCCTTTACCAGGGGGAGCGCCCCTTTATCCCCTTTGACCCCCCCTTCTTTGTGAAGCCCGCCAACACGGGTTCCAGCATCGGCATCCGCCGGGTGGAGCATTACGCCGAGCTGGAAGAGGCCTTGGCCGAGGCCTTCCGCCACGACCAGAAGGCGGTGGTGGAGCAGGCGCTTTCGGGGGTGCGGGAGCTGGAGGTGGGTATTCTGGGGAATATCTTTGGCGAGGCCAGCCCCGTGGGAGAGGTGCGCTACCAGGCGGCCTTCTACGACTACGAGACCAAGTACACCCCAGGCCGGGCGGAGCTTTTGATCCCTGCACCCCTGGACCCCGGTACCCAGGAGACCGTGCAGGAGCTGGCCTTGAAAGCCTACAGGCTTTTGGGCATCCGCGGCATGGCCAGGGTGGACTTCTTCCTTGCGGGGGGGGAGATCTACCTCAACGAGGTCAACACCATTCCCGGCTTCACCCCCACCAGCATGTACCCCAGGCTTTTTGCCGCCGGGGGTCTACCTTACCCCGAGCTGTTAAGGCGTCTGGTGGAGTTGGCCCTGGAGTGAGGGGCTTAACTCCTCGAGGGGCTTGGCCAAGCCCCTTTTTGCTTTTTTCCCTGGCGGTGCGCTAGGATGGAATCCGAAGGGAAAGGGGGTTTTTATGGACCTTCTGGAGCGGCTTGGGCTTCTTGGGCGGCGGGTCCTCCTCCTGCACCACGATGACCTGGGCCTGACCCATGCGCAAAACGGAGCCTACCAGGCCCTGGGATTTCCCACGGGGAGCGTGCTGGTGCCGGGGGCTTGGGCCAGCGGGGTCAGGGGGGAGGATCTCGGGGTGCACCTGGTGCTCACCAGCGAGTGGCCTGCCCCCAGGATGCGGCCCCTCACGCCGGGGGAAAGCCTTCGGGACGAAGCGGGGTATTTCCCTTCTTCTCTGGAGGTTCTCTGGCAGAATGCCCGCCTCGAGGAGGTGGAGCGGGAGCTAAAGGCCCAGATTGAGGCGGCGAAAAGGCTTTTCTCTCCCACGCACCTGGACACCCACCAGGGGGCGGTCCTTCGCCCCGACCTGGCGGAGATCTACGTGCGCCTGGCTGAGGAATACCGCCTGGTGCCCTTGATCCCGGAGAGCCTCGAGGGCCTGGGGGTCCCGCCTGTATTCTTGCCGGAGCTGGAAAGGCTCATGGCCCAGGTGCCCTTCCCCAGGGTGCGCTTCCTGGACCCCTATGGCCTTCCCCCGGAGGAGCGGCTTGGCTTTTACCTGGACCTGGCCAACCTCCCCCCGGGCCTTTACTACCTGGTCCACCACAGCGCCCTCCCCACCCCCGAGGGCCGGGCCCTTCCCGACTGGAGGACGCGGGAAGCCGACTACTTCGCCCTTGCCCACCCTGAGGTGCGCCGGGTCCTTTCCGAGTTCTACCCCCTCACCTGGCGGGCCGTGCGGGAAGTCCTTTGGGGGGCGTCATGAAAAAGTGGCGCTACGCCTCGGGGCAGCTGGGCCTCACCCTGGTTTCCGAAAGCTTCGGCACCTATCTGGCCTTCTTCTATCTGGAGAAGCTCGGCCTTTCCGCCGCCTTCTACGCCCTGGCCCGCACGGTGTATGCCTTCTGGGACGCCATCAACGACCCCCTGTTCGGCCACCTCTCCGACCGCACCAAGACCCGGCTGGGCCGCAGGCGGCCCTGGCTTCTTGTGGGTGTTCCCCTGTTTCTTCTCTTCTACCTCCTGGTCTTCTGGGTGCCGGACTGGGCCCGCTCCCCTCAGGTCCTGCCCTACTACTTTGCCGTGGGAATCGTCCTTTATGAAACCATGGCCACCGTGGTCTGGACCAACTACGGGGCCCTCTTCCCGGAGATGTTCCGGGGCCTTGGCGAGAGGGCGAGAGCCGCGGCCTTGAAGCGGGGCACGGAGCTTTTTGGCCTGATCCTGGGAATCGCCCTGGCCCCCTTGGTCTACGCCCAGGTGGGGTTTCTGGGCATGGCCCTCCTCTTCGCTGGGCTTGCCCTTATGGCCTTCTCGTGGTTCTTCCCGGGCATCCAGGAGGACCCCAGGGCGGAAAGTAGCCTGGGGCTAAGAGAGTCCTTCCGGCTGGTCCTGGCGAACCGAGCCTTCTGGGTGGCGGCTTTGGTGGGCCTTCTCTTTGAGTTCGGGCGCATGGTGATCCAGACGGGGATGGCCTTTTACGCCAAGCACAGCCTGGGCCTGCCCGAAGCGGCCACCACCTTCCTGTTTGCCGCCGTTTTCCTGGTGGCCCTGCCCTCGGTCTTCCTCTGGGGGCGGCTTGCGGGGGCCTTAGGGGGCAAGCGGGCCTGGCGGCTTGCCCACCTTTTCATGGGCCTGGCGGCCTTGCTCCTTTTCCTTCCCCAAAGCCTCCTTCCCGCCATTTTGGTGGGCGCCCTGGTGGGGGTGGGGTTTGCCGGGGTGCGGGTCACGGGGGAGGTGGTGATGGCCAAGGTCATTGACCTGGACGCCGAGAGGACGGGCACCCGGCGGGAAGGAGCCTACTACAGCCTAGTGGGGCTTTTTGGCCGGGCCTCGGGGGCCTTGGTGGGGCTTTCCTTCGCCCTCCTTGGACCCCTTTTCGGGTACGTGAGCGGGGAAAATCCCGGGCCGAACCCGGGCTTGGCCTTCCGCTTCCTGGTGGCGGTGATCCCGGGGGTGGCCATCCTGCTGGCCTACTTCCTCGCGGTCCTTTTCCCCCATGAGATCAAGGAGTAGGGCCTTATGAAGCTGGACCCCAATCATCCCAGGCCCACCCTCCAGCGCCCGGGTTGGAAGAGCCTCGAGGGCCCGTGGAACTTCTCCTTGAACGAGGCCGAGGACCCCAAGAAGGTGCGCTTTGACCGTACCATCCGGGTGTCCTTTCCTCCCGAGGCCCCGGGTAGCGGCGTGGGCGAGCCCTGGGTGCAGGTGGCCTGGTACCGGAAGGTCCTAAGGATTAAGCCCAGGCCCGGCCTTCGGCTTTTCCTGCGCTTCGGGGCGGTGGACTACCGGGCGGAGGTCTTTCTGAACGGGGCCCGGGTCCTGGAGCACGAAGGGGGGCATAGCCCCTTCGGCCTGGAGCTCACCTCCTTCCTGGAGAGGCCCTTAGAGGTCCTCGTGCGAGCGGAGGACGATCCCTCGGATCCGGAAAAGCCTAGGGGCAAGCAGGCCCTGGGGGAGCCCGAGGGCATCTTCTACCCGAGGACCACAGGGATCTGGCAGTCGGTTTGGCTGGAATGGGCTCCGGAAAGCCACATCGCCTCCCTTCGGCTCCGCCCGGACCTCGAGGCCCTGGGCTTCCACCTGGAGGTCCAGGCCGTGGGGGAAGGGGATGCGGTGGAGGTGGCCCTTTTCCCGGGGGTGCGGGGGGAGGTTTTGAGGGAAAAGCCTTGGCTGGAAGCCCGTTTTCCCCTCGTGGGCGGGCTTGCCCGGGGGTTTTTGGGGCTTCCCCTAAAGGGAGAGGCGGGGGCAATCCTCTGGCGCCCGGAGAATCCGGTGCTTTTCCCCTTGCGCCTCCGCCTCCTCGGGGGAAGGCGGGTTCTGGACGAGGTCTACTCCTACGGGGGCTTAAGGGAAGTTTCCGCCCGGCAAGGGGTCTTCTTCCTCAACAGGGAGCCCTACTTCCCCAAACTGGCCCTGGACCAGGGGCTTTGGCCGGAGGGGCACTTAGCCCCGCCTGGCCTCGAGGCCCTCAGGCAGGACATCCTCCTGGCCAAGGCCCTGGGCTTTAACGGGGTGCGCAAGCACCAGAAGCTGGAAGACCCCCGCTACCTCCACTTGGCGGACCGGCTAGGGCTTTTGGTCTTTGCCGAGATGCCAAGCTTCTTCCGCTTCTCTCCCAAGGCCGCCCGGCGCTACCTGGCCGAGCTGGTGGCGGCCTTGGAACGGGACCACAACCATCCCAGCGTGGTGGCCTGGGTCCTTTTCAACGAGAGCTGGGGCCTTTGGCCTTGGGGGCCTGAGGCTCGCTCCTTCCTCCAGGGCGTGTTTTTCCTGGCCCGCTCCTTGGACCCCACGCGCCTTTTGGTGGATAACGACGGCTTTGAGCACGGGTCCTTTTGGGACCTCTACACCGTGCACGACTACGCTCCCCCTGAGGTCCTTGCCCGCCGCTACCGCCAGAAGCCCTATCCCCTGGCCCCCATGGGCCGGCCCCTTTCCTGGGAGGCTCTTCCTGAAGGGGTGCGCCCCTTCCTCTCCGAGTTCGGGGGTGTGAGGCTCAAGGGCTCCACCCCGGGCTGGGGGTACCGGGAGGTGGAGGGGGAGGAGGCCTTCTTGCAGGAGGTGCTCCGTTATGTGGAGGTGGCCTGCGAAAGCCTCCTGAACGGGTTTTGCTACACCCAGCTTTACGACACCTTTCAGGAGGAAAACGGGCTTTTGGACTTCTGGCGCAGGCCCAAGGTGCCCCCGGAGAGGGTGCGGGCTTTCCTGGAGGGGTGCGAGGCCAGGCGGGTGCTTTGGGAGTAGGCTATGGGTGCACCGCGAAAGGGCTTGCTGAAGAAACTTTGGAATGCGGTGGAAATGGTGGCCCTTCTGGGCCCTGGGGTTCTCCTTTTGGCCATCCAGTACGCCAGGAAGCGGGATCGGTGGGAGCCCAAGGCCCCCTTCCTCCCGTGGCAAGGGGTGGGGAAGCCCCTGGGCCTAAAGGCCATTCCCGGCGGGGTGAGGGTGCGTTTCCAGGAGGTGGAACTGGAAGCGGTCTTCCTGGGAGAGGACCTCCTCCGCCTCACCTGGTTTCCCGGCGAGGCGGTGCCTCCTTACGCCCTGGCGGAGGCGGGGGAAGCCTCCCCCTTTGAGCCCGAGCGCCAGGAGGGAGGCCGCCTTCTTAGAACCCCCCACCTGGCCCTGGCGGTGGAGGAGGAAGGGTTGACCTTCTGGGATGGGGCGGGAAGGCTTCTCAGGCAGGAGGCCTACCCCGAGCGCTCGGGGAGGGCCTGGCGGCACCGGGTGCACCTGGCTCCGGAAGAGAGGGTCTTTGGCCTGGGGGAAAGGGCCTATGCCTTGGACCGCCGGGGTGGGGTCTTCCGTTTCTGGAACCAGGACCCTGGGGGAAGCTACGGCCCCGGGGAGGATCCCCTCTACCTTTCGGTGCCCCTTTGGCTTTCCCAAAAGCTCGAGGGAGGGTACCTGGCCTTTTACGAGAACCCTGCGGATGGCTTTGCCGACCTGCGGGAAGGCGAGGCCCTGGTGGGCTTTCTTGGCGGAACCTTCCGCTACTACCTGATCCCCGGGCCCTTGGAGGAAGCCCTGGCCCGTTATGTGCGCCTCACCGGCCTTCCACCCCTGCCGCCCCGCTGGGCCCTGGGCTTTCAGTACGCCCGCTGGGGGCTTAGGACCCGGAAGGAGGTGGAGGAGGTGGTGGAGGGTTTCCTGAAGCGGGACCTTCCCCTGAAGGCGGTCCACCTGGACATCGATTACATGCGGGGATACCGGGTGTTCACCGTGGATGAAAAGCGCTTTCCCGACCTTGGGAGCATGGTGCGGACCTTCCGGGAAAGGGGAGTGCACACGGTGCTTATCCTGGATCCTGGGATTAAGGGAGAAAAGGGATTTTCCCCTTACGAGGAGGGGCTAAGGGAGGGGGTGTTCTGCCGTTTGCCCACGGGGGAGGTCTTCCTGGGCCCTGTCTGGCCTGGGCTTGCCGCCTTCCCCGACTTCACCGACCCCGGGGGCCGGGCCTGGTGGGGGGAGAGGCTTAAAGGCTTCTTGGACATGGGGGTTTCCGGCTTCTGGCTGGACATGAACGAGCCCGCCCTCTTCGCCGCCTGGGGGGAGCCCACCTTTCCCCGAAGCGTCCGCCATGCCCTCGAGGGCCAAGGGGGGGACCACACCCTGGCCCACAACCTCTACGGCTTCCTCATGGCCCGGGCCAGCTTTGAGGGATTCCGGGAACATGCCCCCCTTCGCCGGCCCTTCCTCCTCACCCGGGCAGGGTTTGCCGGGGTGCAGCGCTATGCCTGGGCTTGGACCGGGGATGTGGAGAGCACCTGGGAGGGCCTGAGCACCACCCTGCGGGCTCTCCTGGGGCTTTCCCTTTCCGGGGTGTACTTCGTGGGCTCGGACATCGGGGGCTTTAGCGGAAACCCCTCCCCCGAGCTATATTTGCGCTGGTTCCAGCTTGCCGCCTTTACCCCCTTCTTCCGCCTCCACTCCGCCCGCTGGACCAGGCGCCGGGAGCCCTGGCGCTTTGGGGAGGAGGTCCTGGAGGGGGTGCGTTGGGCTATGGAGCTTAGGGAAAGGCTTCTTCCTTACCTCTACACCTTGGCCTATCGGGCAAGCCGGGAGGGGCTTCCCCTCCTCAGGCCCCTTTTCCTGCAAGGGGGCCAGCCCGATGGAGCAGACCTCGAGGAGGCCTTCTTGTTGGGAAGGGACCTCCTGGTGGCCCCGGTCCTGGAGGAAGGGGCCAGGGCTAAGGAGGTGCCCTTGCCCAAGGGCGGGTGGTACCCCTGGGAGGACGATGGAGTCCTGGAGGGCCCCGCCCGGGTGCGGCTTCCCGCTTTCCTAAAGCGGATTTCCCTTTTGGTGCGGGCCGGGTCCATCTTGCCCCTCCTGGAGGAAGGGGGCCTTGCCCTGCACCTTTACCCGGGGGAAGGCGGTGCGGAAGGCCACCTGTACTGGGATGAGGGGGACGGGGAGGGGCCTTATCGGCTGGATCGGTTCCACCTACTCCCGGCGGAGGGGGGCTACCGCCTCCTTTGGGAAGGGGAGGGGGAGTACCCCTGGCCCTGGGAGGGAGTGAGCATCAGGCTTTGGGGGAGAAGGCTTTGGGGAGCCCGGGTGGAGGGGAAGGTCTACCCGTTCCAGGGAGGGCGGGTTTTCCTGCCTCCTTTCCGGGAGGCCCTCTTGGAGGTGGAGGGATGAGGTGGGAAAGAGCTTGGTTTTTGGCCCATGAGGCGAGGATCCCGGCGGAACTTCCCCAGGAGGGCTGGCGGGAGGTAGCCCTTCCCCACCAGTGGAGCCTGGGTGAGCCCGGGGGGCCGGAGGGCGGACGCCTGGAGGCGGAGGTGGGCTGGTACCGGCTTCTCCTTCCCGAGGGGGGCCCGAGGCGGTTTCTTTACTCCCTTGGGGACTATTACCAGGAGGCCTGGCTGGATGGCACCCACCTGGGGCGGCACGAGGGGTACTTCTTCCCCTGGCTTCTGGAGCTTCCCCCTGGGCGGGAGCTTCTCCTTAGGGTTTCCGCCCCCAAGGAACCCCTGGGGGTCTGGCCCCGGTTCAAGCGGCAGATCAAGGGGGTCTTTGGGCAGCACGACTGCCGGCCCGGGGGAACCTCGGAACGGGGCCAGGAGCGGGGAACGGGGGGCCTGTGGGGCGGGGTGGAGGTGTGGATGCGGGAGGAGGTGGCCCTTCTCGGCCTCACCCACCGCCTCCTTCCCCGGCCTGGGGGGTGGCGGCTATGGGTGCGCCTTCTGGTGGATGCCCCGAGGCCCTTCCGCGAGGAGGTGGCCCTCAGGATCCTCCCCGAGAACTTCTCAGGGGAGGCCCTGGAGAGAAGGCTGGTCCTGGAGGGGGAAGGGGGACGGGGCTGGCACGAGGTGGTCTGGGACCTGCCGGGGATGCCCCTGTGGGAGGTGTGGGAGCGGGGGTTCCCCCATCTCTTCCGCCTGGAGGCGGAACTCCTGGGGGCAAGCCTCAGCGTGCCCCTGGGCTTCCGCACCGTGGAGCTGGATGGGGAGGGCTGGCTTCTTCTAAACGGCAGGAGGCTTTTCCTGAGGGGGACCAACATCATCCCCACCCAGTGGCTTGCCGGCTACAGCGAGGCCCTGGCCCAGAAGGACGTGGCCCTCCTCAAGGAGGCCAACCTGAACGCGGTGCGGGTCCACGCCCACGTGACCCACCCCGCCTTCTACCGGGCCTGCGACCAGGAGGGGATCCTGGTCTGGCAGGACTTCCCCTTGCAGTGGGGGTACGCCCCCGACGAGGCCTTCGCCCAGGAGGCCTTGCGCCAGGCAAGGGCCATGGCGGAGGTCTTAGGGGCCCATCCTTCCCTTTACCTCTGGTGCGCCCAGAACGAGCCCACCCACAACCGCCACACCTTAGGCCCCCTCCTTTCCGCTGCCCTCAGGGCCGAAGATCCCACCCGCCCGGTGAAGGAGGCTTCCGATTTCCGCGAGCACCCCTACCCCGGGTGGTACTGGGGGCACCTGCGGGACTTCCTGGCCCTTCCCGGGGCCCCTCTTCCTTCGGAGTTCGGGGCCCAAGCCCTGCCCCGGGCGGAACTCCTGCGCCGGGTCCTGGGAGAGGCGGCCTGGCCTCCCAACTGGGAGGTCTACGCCTACCACAACTTCCAGCCCCACGAGACCTTCCGGGTGGCAGGGGTGGAGGTTGGGGGGTCCCTGGAGGAGTTTGTGGAGAACTCCCAGGCCTACCAGGCGAGGCTACTGGAGTTTGCCATCCACGCCTACCGGCGGGGGAAGGGGAGGGTGGTGGGCTACTTCCAGTTCATGTTCGTGGAGCCCTGGGAGGGGATCACCTGGGCGGTGGTGGATGTGGAACGGGTGCCCAAGAAGGGCTACCACGCCCTGAAGGAGGCCAGCAGCCCGGTTCTTCTCTCCCTGGTTCCCTACCGCGAAAGGATGGAGGTGGGAGGGCCTCCCCTGCAGGAGGCCTGGCTCATAAGCGACCTGGAAAGGCCCTTAAGCCTTCGGGTCCACCTTTTCCTGGAAGGCCCGCAAGACCTCTCCCTTTACGAGGAGGAGGTGGCCCTGGCCCCCGGGGAGGCCCGAAGGTTTTTCAGCCTGGGCGAGCTTTGGGAAAGCCCCTTCGAGGTCCAGGCCCGCTACCTTCCCCTCCAGGAGGCCTTGAGGCGGCTTCCCCCTGGCGCCTACCACCTGGTGGGGGAGGCCTATGAGGGGGAGAGGCTCTGGTCCCGCCATGTCCTCGAGGTGGAGTATCTGGAGCCTATCCTGCCCCTGGGGGTGGCCTGGTGATCCCGGCCCATATCGCCTATGCCCTGGGTGCTTTGGGCCTGACCCTGCCGGGCCAGACCTTCGGCACCTACCTGGCCTTTTACTACCTGGACCATCTGGGTTTGGCCGCCAGCGCCTTCGCCTTGGCCCGCTTGGTCTTTTCCGTCTGGGATGCGGTGAATGATCCCCTTTTCGGCTACCTCTCCGACCGCACCAGGACCCCCTGGGGCCGGAGGCGGCCCTGGCTTTTTGTAGGGCTTCCCTTTTTGCTTTTGGCCTTCTACCTCACCTTTAGCGTTCCCGGGCCCTTCCTTCAGGGGCCTGCCCTCTTCTGGTATTGCCTTGGGGTGATCCTGTTCTTTGAGACCTTCGCCGCCCTCACCTGGGTGAACCATGCGGCCCTTTTCCCCGAGCTTTTCCGCAAGGAGGAGGAGCGGGCCCGGGCCAACGCCTGGCGGCAGGGGTTCTACTTCGTGGGTCTGGCGGTGAGCATCGCCCTGACCCCCTTGGTCTACACTGCCTTGGGTTTCCCCGGCATGGCCCTCCTCTATGGGGGCCTCGGGGGCCTTCTGGTCCTTCTTTTCCTCAAGAGCATCCGGGAGGATCCCAAGGCCCAGGAGGCGGAGCCCCTGCCCTTTATCCCCGCCTTCCGCTACACCCTGGGGAACCAGGCCTTCTGGATCTACTCCCTGGCCGCCTTGTTCCTCCTCTTTGCCGTGGGGCTTTTCGGGGCGGCCATGCCCTTTTACGCCAAATACGCCTTGGGCCTTGGGCCGGAGGCCACTTCCTTGCTCTTCGCTACGGTGCTCCTGGCCGCTTTGCCCTCGGTCTTCCTCTGGGCCCGGCTGGCAGGGACTTTGGGCTCCAAGGGAGCCTGGCTCCTGGCCATTTTCCTCTTGGCCCTGGGGGCCCTTCTCCTCTTCCTGCCCCGCACCCTTCTTGAGGCTCTTCCCGTGGGCCTCCTCATCGGGGTGGGGTTTGGCGGGGTGCTGGTCCTGGGGGATGTCCTCCTGGCCGAGGTGATCGACCGGGACGCCGAGGTTACGGGGAGGAGGCGGGAAGGGGTTTACTATAGCGTGTACGGCTTCATCAACCGCCTTTCCGGGCCCCTGCAGGCTCTTTCCTTTGCCCTCCTCACCCCCCTCTTCGGCTACGTGAGCGGGGAGGTGCCGGGCCCGCGTCCCGAGGCCGCCTTCCGCTTCCTTATGGCGGGTCCACCCTTTGTGGCTACGCTTTTAGCCCTGGCCCTAGCCTTTCGTTTCCCTTACGGAGCGAAGGGTAGAATGCCGGGGGCAGGAAGCTCCTAGGGAGGATGGGGCGTGCGGCTGGAGTTCTCGGATCCTCTTCGGGAAAGCCGCCTCGAGGTGCCGGTTCTGGCGGAGGCCTTGGGGCCTGTTCCCGGGGGTTACCTCCTGAGGGGCCGGGAGGTGCGGGTCTTTGCTCCCCTTGCCTCGAAGCGCTTCTTCCGCCACGGCTGGCAGAGCTGGAGCCTCACCACCTGGGTGGACCTAAACTTTCCCCCGAAGCCCCTTTTCCCCGAGGCCCGCAGGCCCCAGGCGGACGACCCCCTCCTCCTCGAGGCTTCCGAGTGGTGGGGAAGCGGCCTAGGGGCCCTCGAGGGGCCAGATGGGAAGGTACTTCTCCTGGGGGCCCTGGGCGTGGGGGCGCGGGTCTTGGGGCGCGAGGACCTCCTCCTGGGCCGCTACGCCGAGGGGGAGGGGGAGTGGTTTCTGGGCTACGGGGAGCCAACGGAGGTGTTCGCCGCCTATGGCAGGCTCCTTCCCAGGCGGCTTTCCAAAGGGCCTCCCAGGCTGTGGTGCTCCTGGTATAGCTTCTACAACCGGATCCATGAGGCCTTGCTCCTCGAGGTGCTGGAGGAAGTGGCCGGGCTTCCCTTTGAGGTCTTCCAGATCGACGACGGCTGGCAGCGGGCCCTTGGGGACTGGGAACCCAACGAGCGCTTCGCCCGGGGGATGGCCTTTTTGGCGGAGAGGATCCGGGAAAAGGGCTTCAGGGCGGGGTTATGGCTGGCTCCCTTTTTGGTGACGCCGGATAGCCCCCTTGTGCGGGCCCATCCCGAGTGGATCCTGCGGGACGGGGAGGGAAGGCCCATCCCCGCGGGCTTCAACTGGTGGAAACCCCTATACGCCCTGGATTCGGGCAACGAGGAGGTTTTGGACCATGTGGCGGGCTTGGTGCGCAAGGTGCGGGCCTGGGGGTACGACTACCTGAAGCTGGATTTCCTCTACGCCGCTGCTTTACCCGGGGCCGAGGGGGAGGTGCGGTACCGTAAGGCCATGGAGCGGATCCGCGAGGAGGCAGGGGAGGCCTACCTTCTCTTTTGCGGCGCTCCCATCCTGGCCTCCTTGGGGCTTGCCGATGGCCTCAGGGTGGGTCCGGATGTGGCCCCCTACTGGGACAACGAGGACCGCTCCTTCTGGCTACAGGACCCCACGGGCCCGGGGCTAAGGAACGCCCTCCGCACCACCCTGCACCGGCTTTGGTTGCGGGAAAACGTCCAGGTGGACCCGGATGTGGCCTTTTTCCGGAGCCGTTTCTCGTTGCTGTCCCTTGAGGAGATGCGCCTGCAGGAGGCCATGGGGGAGATCACGGGCTTCAAGGCCACCTCCGACCCGCCCTCCTGGCTTTCCCCGGAGGAAAGGGAAAGGCTTTGGGCCTTCCTAAGCCGGGATAAGGAGGTAAAGCCCCTTGGCCCCTACCGTTTCCGGGTGGGGGAGGAGGTTTTGGACTATGCCTTCCTTTTATAAGCACGTGCATCGCAAGAAGGACGGGCGGGAGCTGATCCTTTACGGGCTTCATCCCCTCGAGGTGGAGGTCTTGCCCGTGGCCGAGGAGCCCTCCGTACCGGAGGAGGCGGGGTCCATCTCCCCAAGCCCGCACCTCCGCTACCACCCCTTGCGGGGGGAGTGGGTGGTCTACGCGGCCCACCGCCAGGAGCGCACCTTCTTGCCTCCCAAGGAGCACTGCCCCCTTTGCCCAAGCCAGGAGGGAGGCTTTCCCACGGAGATCCCCTTTGACCGTTTTCGGGTGGCGGTCTTTGAAAACCGGTTTCCCTCCCTGGTGCCAAGGCCCACCCCTCCCCCGGATGGGCTTCCCGTTCCCGCGGAGAGGGCTTTGGGCCGGTGCGAGGTGGTGGTGTATACCCAGGCCCACGTGGGAAGCCTGGCCACCCTCACGGAGGAGGAAAGGCTCCTCCTGGCCTGGGTTTGGCGGGACCGGTACCGGGCCTTGTATGCCCTCCTGGGGATCCGGTTCGTCATGCCCTTCGAGAACCGGGGGGAGGCGGTGGGGGTGACCCTCCACCATCCCCACGGGCAGATCTACGCCTACCCCTTTGTGCCCCCCATCCTGGAGCGGGAAAGCCAGGCCTTTAGGGAAAGGCCCGTGCTCCTGGAGCTTTTTCCCCACCTGGAGCCCTACCGGGTGGACCAGGAGGAGGGGTTTTTGGCCTTCGTACCCCCCTTCGCCCGCTACCCCTTTGAGGTCTGGGTGGCTCCTCTGGAGCGCCACCCAGGGCTTTGGACCTTTTCCGAGGAAGAGATGGCCGCCTTCGCCCGGCTTCTGGGCCGGGTGGTGGCCCGCTACGACGCCCTTTTCGGGGAGCCCTTCCCCTACGTGATGGTTTTCCACGCCGCCCCCTTGGGGGAGGAAAGTACCTTTCATTTCCATGTGGAGTTCTACCCCCCCAAAAGGGCCAAGGACAAGCTCAAGTTCCTGGCGGGCACGGAGATTGGGGCGGGCACCTTCGTGGTGGACGCCCTGCCCGAGGAAGCAGCAAAAAGCCTAAGGGAGGCCTTATGAAGTACCTTTTGGCCCTGGACCAGGGCACCACCAGCAGCCGGGCCATCCTCTTCAGCCTGGAGGGGAGGCCCGTGGCCATGGCCCAGAGGGAGTTCCGCCAGCTCTACCCGAGGCCGGGCTGGGTGGAGCACGATCCCCTGGAGATCTGGGAAAGCCAGTTTGGGGTGGCCCAGGAGGCCTTGCGCCAGGCTGGGGTGGAGGCCAAGGAGGTGGTGGCCCTGGGCCTCACCAACCAGCGGGAAACCACCTTGGTGTTCGAGAGGGGCACGGGGAGGCCCCTCTATAACGCCATCGTCTGGCAGGATAGGTGCACGGCCTCCCTGTGCCAGGAGCTCAAGGCCCAGGGCTTGGAGCCCCTCTTCCGGGAGCGCACCGGGCTTCTTCTGGACCCCTACTTCTCCGGCACCAAACTGGCCTGGCTGTTGGCGAACGTGCCCGGCCTTAGGGAGCGGGCGGGGAAGGGGGAGGTTCTTTTCGGCACCGTGGACACCTGGCTCCTCTACCGCCTCACCGGGGGCAGGGTGCACGCCACGGATCCCTCCAACGCCAGCCGCACCCTGCTTTTTAACCTGCACACCCTCTCCTGGGACGAGGAGCTTTTGGGGATTCTGGGGATCCCCCCGGCCATGCTGCCCGAGGTTCGCCCCTCGGATGGGGAGTTTGGGGCGACCTTCCCGGAGCTCTTCGGGGCCCCCATCCCCATCCGGGGGGTGCTGGGGGACCAGCAGGCGGCCCTCTTCGGCCAGGCGGCCTTGGCGGCAGGGCAGGGGAAGTGCACCTACGGGACCGGGGCCTTCCTGCTCCTGAACACGGGAGAGCGGCCCGTCCCTTCCCCGAAGGGCCTCCTCAGCACCGTGGCCTGGAGCGTGAGGGGCAAGGTCAGCTACGCCCTGGAGGGAAGCGTCTTCATGGCGGGGGCGGTGGTGGGGTGGCTTCAGGGCCTGGGCCTGATCCGGGAGAGCGCCGAGGTGGAGGCCCTGGCCCGGGAGGTGGCGGATAGCGGGGGCGTGTACCTGGTTCCCGCCTTCACCGGCCTGGGGGCCCCCTACTGGGACCCCTACGCCCGGGGGGCCATCCTGGGCCTCACCCGGGGGACCAGCAGGGCCCACCTGGCCCGGGCGGCCCTGGAGGGGGTGGCCTTCCAGGTGCGGGACGTGGTGCGGGCCATGGAGGGGGAGGCGGGGCTTTCCCTGAAGGAGCTCCGGGTGGATGGGGGCATGGCCCAGAACGCCCTTTTCCTGGAGATCCAGGCGGACCTCCTGGGGGTGCCGGTCCTCAGGCCCAGGGTCACGGAGACCACCGCCCTGGGGGCGGCCTGGATGGCCGGGGTGGGGGCGGGGGTCCTGGGGCTGGAGGCGGTGCGGGAAGCCTGGACCCTGGAGGCTCGCTTTCTCCCGCGCCTATCCCCCTCCCGGCGGGAGGCCCTACATCAGGGCTGGCGGCGGGCGGTGGAGCGGGCTTTGGGCTGGGCGAGGGAGGAGGGATGACCCCAAGCCGGGAGGAGCTCTGGGAGCGCCTGAAGGAGCCCCTG
>NZ_ATNI01000087.1:0-615 GCF_000511705.1 Thermus sp. NMX2.A1 | reverse complement strand
CCCTTTTCGGGGTGAAGGTGATGACGGACTCCTCCGGAGAACTTCTCCGGAGAAGGTTTCTGGCCGCGTTCACCTGGGCGTTGCCCCTGTGCCCACAAGCCTGGCAGACAAAGGTCTGGGTATCCCTGCGGTTCCTGGGGTCCACGTACCCGCACCGTGAGCACGCTTGGGAGGAGTACGCGGGATTTACCTCCACCACCTTGATCCCGTAAAGCTCCCCGAGCCGGGCCAGTTTCTCCTTCAGGTAGCGCCTCCCGAAGTTGGAGAGAAGACGGTTCATCCGGCGGGAAAGCTCGGGAGAACGCAGGTCCAGTCTTTCCACCACCAGCACCGCGGGTGCGTGCAGTGCCACCAGCCGGTTGAGAAGGCGGTTCACCTCGTTTTTCAGGAATCCCCGGAGTCTTCTCATCGCTTCCCGGTACTCGGGTACCTGGGAGAGCTTTCGGCCTTCCCTTTGTGCTCTTTTGGCTATGGTTTGGATCTCGGTATCGTAGGCGGCAAGAAGGCGCAGGAAACCCCGGCCCAGGAGGTCCCCGCGATCCGTGGCGATAAGGGGGGAAAGCCCGATATCCACCGCCAGGCGTTCAGTCCTGGGAGTGTAAGGCTTAGGGCTCA
>NZ_ATNI01000086.1:0-3634 GCF_000511705.1 Thermus sp. NMX2.A1 | reverse complement strand
TGCGTGCTTTCCCGCAGGGAAACACCCCGAGAAGCCCCGGACTTTAGTCCGGGGAGTCGTCACGGAAGGGCCTTTAGCCAAGACTCCAGGACCCCGAAGCCGTACTGGAAGAAGGCCTCGGAGGCCAGGTCCACCCCGGCTTGGGCCAGGATCTCCTTGGGGCTTTGGCTTTCCCCCGCCTCGAGGATCCCCAGGTACTTGGGCACGAAGGCCTTTCCCTCCTCCTGGTACTTGCCGTAGAGGGCCAGCACCACCAGATACCCGAGGGCGTAGCTGTAGGTGTAGAAGCGGTAATGGACGAAGTGGGGAATGCCGGCCCAGGCCGCTTGGTCCAGCTCCGTCCAATCCACGGCATCCCCGTAAAGCCTTCCCTGCTCCTCCTGCCAGATCCCGTGGAAGGCCTCGGGGGAAAGGGCGGCTTCCCGGCGGGCCTCGAGGCTCCTTCGCTCAAAGAAGGTGTACATGACCTGGCGGAAGAGGGTGCCGATGGCATCCTCCACCCTCTCGGCCAGAAGCAGGGTGCGTTCCTCCGGGGAAAGCCTTTCCAAGAGGAGGTCGTCCAGGAGGATCTCCGCAAAGACGCTGGCGGTTTCCGCCAGGGGGGTGGAGGCCCCGAAGTTCAGGAGGCGCTGCTTCCTGGCCAGGTAGAAGTGCACCCCGTGCCCAAGCTCGTGGGCCAGGGTGTGGGCGGCGTCCAGGTCGTCGGTGTGGTTGAGGAGGACGTAGGGGTGGGTGGAGGGAAGCCCGCCAGAACAGAAGGCCCCACCCCGCTTGCCCGGCCTGGGGTAGGCATCGATCAAGCGCTTTTCGAAGAACTCCCGGGCGATCCTTCCCACCTCGGGGGAGAAGCGGTGGAAGGCGGTGAGGACCAGGTCCTGGGCCTCCTCAAAGGGCACCTTGGGTTTTTCCTTGGCCAAGGGGGCCAGGAGATCCGGGCTTGGGGTTTTCTCCAGGCCCAGCCGCCTTGCCTTCCAGCGGTAGTAGGCCTCCACCAGGGGGTAGTGGGCCCGGGTGGCCTCGAGGAGGGCCTCGATGTCCTTTACCTCCACCTCGTCCCGGAGGGCCACGGGCTCCAGGGGATGGCGGTAACCCCGTAGGCGAAGATCCTGGAGGTAGTCCAGGAACACCGCATTGAACACCGCGCTTAGGGTGGGGGCTTCGGCCATAAGCTTCCCGTATAGCTCCCGGTGGGCTTCCCGCCGCACCTTGGGGTCGGGGTCCCGCCTCAGGGCCCGCACCTCCATCTCGGTAAGCTCCCTTTCCCCCACCCGGAAGCGGAAGCGGCCGGTGTATTCCGTGTAAAACTGGCTCCAGGCGCTTCTTCCCACCAGGCCCTTGAGGTTTAAAAGCTCCTCCTCCCGCTCGGAAAGGGTGTGGGGGGCGAAGGCCCTCTGCCCTTGCAGGAAGTGGCGGAGATCGGCAAGGCCGGGGTGCTCCAGGAGGGCCTGGAAGGCCTCCTCGGGAAGCTTGCGCAGGGCCACCTCGAGGGGCACCAGGCGGTTTCGCACCTCGGTGTAGCGGTTCCTTACCCGGTCCAGAAGGGCCTTGGCCACAGGGTCCTGGGTGCGGGTGGCGAAGTAGAGGGAAGCGTAGTTCAAGGGCTTATAGGCTTTCTCCAGGGCTTCCTCGTAGCGCCGGAAAAGGCCTTCCGCCCGGCTGGGATGGAGGAGGTCTTTGGGGTCCAGGCTGCTGGCGAGGTTCAGAGCCTCGGCCAAGTCCCTTTCGAGGTTTGGGTCCTCAGGGCTAAGGTACAGGTCGGAAAGGTCCCACTCCATGCCGCTCACTATACCCCGTGTATCCTTAGGGGCGTGGCCGCGTTGGTGGTGTACAAGGGAAGGCCTGCTTTGGCGGTGGAAAAGGGGGACCGTCTGGAGCTCACCCTGCCCGACGGGGCTCGGGTAAGGGTGCGTCCCAAGGATGTCCTCTGGCTTCACCCCGGGCCCGCTTCCCTGGAGTTGAACCCGCCCGAGGGCGAGGAGGAGGCTGCTTGGGAGCTTCTTCAGGGCCAGGTGGTGGATCTCAAGGACTTGGCCGAGCTGGTCTACGGGGCGTACACGCCTGAGACCGCTTACGGAGCCTATCTTCTGGCGCAAAGGGGGGAGCGCTTCCTCCTGGAGGGGGAAAGGGTCCGGGCCCGCACCCGGGAGGAAGTGGAGGCCTTCCTCGAGGCCAGGAGAAAGCGGGAGGAACAGGAGCGGCGCTTCCAGGAGGGGGTAAGGCGGCTTAGAGAAGGGGTGCCCGCCCCCGAGGACCGCCCCTTAATCCAGGAGGTGGAGGCCATGGCCCTGGGAGAAAGAAGGGAAAGCCGGGTGCTCAGAGCCCTGGGCCTTCCCGAAACTCCTGAGGCCGCCCACGGCCTTCTCCTGCGCCTCGGGGTGTGGCAGCGGCAAAACCCCCATCCCAGGCGGCTTGGGCTTATCCTCGGTCCTCCTGAGCTTCGCCTACCTGCCCTTCCCCAGGAAAAGCGGGTGGACCTGACCCACCTCCCCGCCTACGCCATCGACGACGAGGAAAGCCAGGACCCGGACGACGCCGTCTACGCCGAAAGGGTACCCGAGGGTTTCCAGCTTTGGGTGCACGTGGCGGATGTGGCGGCCCTGGTGGAGCCTTTTAGCCCCTTGGACCAGGAGGCCATGCGCCGGGGGGCCAACCTGTACCTGCCCGAGGGGACGGTACCCATGCTGCCCCAGGAGGCCACCTGGGTTCTGGGCTTGGGCCTGAAGGAGGTGTCCCCGGCCCTGACTTTTCGCCTCAAGGTTTCCGGGGAAGGGGAGATCCTGGAGGAGGAGATTGTCCCAAGCTGGGTAAGGGTGAGGAGGCTCAGCTACCGGGAGGCCCTGGGGGTGGAGGAGCTTGCCCCTTTGCGGGACCTGGCCTTGGCCTTCCGGCGGAAGCGCCTGGCCCAAGGGGGGCTGGACCTCCGCCTACCCGAGGTGAAGGTGCGCTTGGAGGGCCAGGAGGTAAGGATCCGTCCCCTCGAGGCCTACGAAAGCCGCATCTGGGTCCAGGAGGCCATGCATCTCGCGGGTTATGCCGCCGCCCACCTGGCCCTCAGGGAGGGACTGCCCTTCCCCTTCGCCACCCAGGAGGCTCCCGCCAGCCGGGTGGAAGGGGAGGGGCTTAGCGCCATGTGGGAGCAACGCAAGGCTCTGAAGAGGGCCCAGCTCAAGGCCGTGCCCGCACCCCACAGGGGCCTGGGCCTTCCCCTCTACGCCCAGGTGACGAGCCCTTTAAGGCGCTACCTGGACCTGGTGGCCCACCAGCAGCTAAGGGCCTGGTTGAAAGGGGAGAAGCTCCTTTCCCAGGAGGAGCTCTTGCAACGGGTGGGGGCGGCGGAGGCCATGGCCGACCTGGTGCGGGAGGCGGAGAGGAAGAGCAAGCTCCACTGGATCCTGGTCTACCTGATGGAGAAGGGGTACGAGGGAAGGGGAATCCTGGTGGAGAAAAGGGGAGGGCAGGGGATTTTCCTCCTGCCGGAGCTGGGCCTGACTGCCCAGGTGGCCCTCAGCAAACCCCTACCCCTGGATACTGAGGTCCGCCTCCGCTTTCTGGAGGCGGACCTCCCTCGCCTCGAGGCCCGCTTCACCCTTCTCTAGCCTGCGAACCTTCCTGGACGAGGCTCGTGGGCGAGTGG
>NZ_ATNI01000085.1:0-5488 GCF_000511705.1 Thermus sp. NMX2.A1 | reverse complement strand
AAAAGAACTCCCTTCTCAAGGCCTCGGCGGAGTTGTCCTCCAGGACCTCCTCCCGCTTGGTGGCCCAGGCGGGGAAGGGAAAGCGCACGAGAAGGGGCACGGGGATCTCCGGCTGGTGCAGGATCACCATCCCCTGGGGCAGGATCAGAGCCCGCTGGCGGAAGGAGGTGGGAAGGTAGCGGTACTCGGGCCGCTCGGCCTCGGCGGCATCCAGCCTTCCCACCACCCGGATGGCGGCGTTGCCCACCACCCTTCGCTCCACCTCGCTGGCGGTCTGCTGGGCCCCGATGAGGATCACCCCTAAGGAGCGGCCCCGTTCGGCGATGTCCAGGAGCACGTCCTTGATGGGGCTTTCCTCGTCCCGGGGAGCGTACTTGTTGAGCTCGTCCAGCACCACGAAAACCCGGCCCCGGTACTGGCCCCGCTCCTTTTTGGCGAAGAGGTCGGAAAGAAGGCTCCCCACCACGAACATCTGGCCCTGGGGGGAGAGTTTGGCCAGGTCCACCACGTGGACCTGTTCCCCTCCTTCCAGGGGGTCCGGGGGATTGCCCTTGCGGTCTCCCCGAACCAGGTGGCCCACGTTCTCCACGCTTGAACGGAGGCGCCGGACAAAGGCCTCGAGGGTCCCCCGGGCCTGGCGGGCGACCCAGGTCCGGTCCCCCTCCCCTTCCCCCGTTTCGGGGCCCAAAAGCTTGTACTCCAGGTAGCGCACCAGGTCGGCGAAACTTGTCAACCGCACCCTGCCCAGGTCGTCAAAGGTGATGTCCTCGGGAAGCTCCCCTCCGGGCCAGTCCGCCACCAGGAGGTGGGGCCCCTTCTGCCCCTCCGCAAGCCGCCTCAGCTTCTCCGTCACGTGGGCCACCAGGAAGCCCAGGTTGGTGAGGGCCCCCTTGTCGGTGAAGAGGAAGGGGAGAAGCCCCTTCTGGGCAAACTGCACCAGGTCCCAGTGGTACGCCTTCACCCCCTCCAGGCGGGTTTCCACATCAGGGAGAATCCCCTCCTCTCCCTTCTTGGGCGGGGCCAGGAAGCGCACGCTCCCAAAGGGGGTGGGGGGAAGGCCCAGGCGGCGGTACTCCTCCTTGGCCTCCTCGGAAAGCCTTAGGTTCGGCTTGTCCAGGAAGAGGAGGTCCTCCCCCTTCACGTTGAAGAGGAGCACCCGGGCCTGGTGGGCCTCCTCGAGGACCTCGCTTTCCAAAAGGCTTTTCAGGAGGAAGGTGGCGTAGCTGGTCTTGGCCGCCACCCCGCTGATGCCCGAGATGTTCACGTGCCCCCCCTTCACCCCGTTCAGGAACTCCAGGTTGAGGTAAGCCACCTCCCCGCTCTTTAAAAACCCCGCAGGAAGCTTGGTGCTTCCCCTTTGGTTTTTCATGGCGTCGTAGTAAAGGGCAAGCTCCAGGTCCTCCTCCCGGGCCAGGTACACAGCGGAGCCGGGATCGGGGGGGAAAAACTCCTCGGGCACGATACGGGTCACGCTCACATGGGCCACGTAGGCCAGGCTCACGGGGATCTTCCCCTGCACCGCCAAGAAGACATCCGTGTCAAAGCTTTCCCCCTCGTGGGCCTTGGCCACCAGGTCCACCATGCCGAAGTAGCGCACCTTGCCTACCTTGGGGTGAAACCCCTCCACCACCACCAGGTCGTCCAGGCGCAGAAGGCCCTCCCCCTCCACCCCCACCCAGAACTCCAGGGGAGTGGCCTCCCGCCTGCCCAACACCACCCCGATGCGCTCCATCAACCACCTCCCTGATCCGCCGACAGGCTATCCTGGTGCCGGGCAAGGATGCGGGCCACCACCTCGCGGCTCCCCATCCTGCGGGCCAGCTCCCGCTCAAGCCCCCCAACGGGCAGAAGGTTTTGCGGGGCCCTGGGGTCCTTCACCGGGTGGGAGGCTAGGGCGGGAAAGAGGCTTAAGGACAGGTCCGCCAGGGCGCCGAAATCCCCCTGTAGCGGGGTTTCCACCCGCAGAAGCCCGCTTTCCGGCGGGCGCACCCCCTCCGGGGTTAGGGGCAGGCGCAGGTACCAGCTGGCCAGTTCCTGCCCCTTCCGGCGCACCCTGAACATGGGGGTGCGCTCCCCGGGCTTCAGGGTGGAGAGGAGGGCTTCCCGGTCCTCGGGGAGGTAACGGGCCCAGTGGGTCTTGATGTACCCCAAAACCGGGCCCTGCCGCCTCAAGCGCACGGGACCGTCCACCACGAGAAGGCCTCCCGCGAGGGCTCCGGCCAGCTTTTCCTCCAAAAGGGTCCTGGCCTTCCGCAAACCCTCCTGAAGGGCCGTGAGGACGTCCCCCGGGCTTGGAGGGCCCTCGAGGGGCAGGGGTTCGTACACCAGCTCCCCCAGGCGCAAGGCCTCCTCCAACCCCACCCCCACCCGGCGCACCCTGGTTTCCAGCAGGCGCATATTCCCTTGCTGATAAACCACGGCACCGGCGGCCACGCACCCCAAGAGGGCAAGCCTCCTCCCGTCGGAAAGCACCGCCTCCCCCCGCTCCCGGCCGTCCACGAAGTAAAGGGGCTCAGGCCAGGGCACGGGATCAGCCCTTCTGGCCTCCCATGGCTCCTCCAGGGGCTGGAAGCTGGCAGGGTAGCCCTCCTCAGCGCCTTCCGGGGCCCCAGGAAGAACTTCCCCTGCCGGGCCCTCGAGGCGGGAAAGATCCAGGGCGTAAAGCCGCCAGGCCATGCCCTTAGATTACCGGGGCCGGGCGGTAGGGGAGGTACTTGGGCTCCCAGAAGCGGCTACGCACGAACTCCATAAGCCCCTTGAAGGAAAGGCCCTTCACCCGTTCCTCCTCCGCCACGCCCTCCTCGAGGGCCTTCTGCATCACCCGGGCCGCCACGTAAGGGGAAACCTCCCTCAGCCGGGAAACCGGGGGGTAAAGGAGCTCGGGGAAATGGCCTTGCGTGTAGTCGTAAAGGGCGTAGGCCGCCTCCAGCACCATCCCGTCCGTCACCTCCCGGGCCCGGGCCAGCACCGCCCCCAGGCCGAGGCCCGGGAAGATGAAGGCGTTGTTCCCCTGGCCGATGGGGATGGTCCGCCCCATGTAGCCCACAGGGGGAAAGGGGCTACCCGCCGCCACCAGGGCCCTTCCCTCGGTCCAGTAGATGAGGTCGTCGGGAAGGGCCTCGGAGGCCGAGGTGGGGTTGGAAAGGGGAAAGATCACCGGGCGAGGGGTGTTTTCCATCATGGCCCGCGCCACCGGCTCGGTAAAGCTTCCCCCCTGGCCGGAAAGCCCAAGAAGCACGGTGGCCCGGGCGTTGCGGATGGTTTCCAAGAGGTTGGGGTAGGAACCCGCAAACTCCCACCCGGCGATGCGCTCCCGCCGTTGCGCATAGGGTTGCTTGTAAGCCTCCATGCTCCGGCCTTCCACCAGGAGGCCCTTGGAATCCAGCACCAGCACCCGGGCCCGGGCCTCCTCCTCGGAAAGGCCTTCCCGCTTCATGCCCTCCCGCAAGGCCCAGGCCACCCCGATGCCCCCGGCGCCCGCCCCATAGATCACAATCACCTGGTCGGAAAGCTTCTCCCCCTTCAAACGGCAGGCGGAGAGCACCCCTGCCAAAGCCACCGCCCCTGTGCCCTGGATGTCGTCGTTGAAGGAAGAGATCACCTTGCGGTAGCGCTCCAAAACGGTGAAGGCCGTCTCCTTGGCAAAGTCCTCCCACTGGATCAGGGCCTTGGGGTAGCGCTTGCGCACCGCTTCCACAAAGCAGTCCAGGAAGCGGTAGTACTCCTCGCCCCTCAGGCGCTTGTGCCGCACGCCCAGGTACAGGGGATCCGTGAGGAGATCCTCCCG
Organism: Thermus sp. NMX2.A1; assembly: GCF_000511705.1. Lineage (NCBI taxonomy): Bacteria > Thermotogati > Deinococcota > Deinococci > Thermales > Thermaceae > Thermus > Thermus sp. NMX2.A1. Next base: position 1,701 of record NZ_ATNI01000085.1, on the reverse strand, counting down.
GTCCGTGCCCACGTCCAGCTCCACGGGAAGGGTCTTGTCGGGTCCCACACCCCCTGCGGCGGTGTAAATGGTTAGCTTCCCGATGGAGATGGCCATGCCCCCATACCCCTGGTCCCCGATCCCCAGGATGGCGGAAGAATCCGTGGCCACGATGAGGCGGACCTCCTCCAGGGGAACATTGGCCAGGGCCTCCTCGAGGCGGTCGATGTTTTTGGTGCTGGCGGTGAAGCCCCGGGGGTACCGGTAGATGTGGGAAAACTCCCGCACCGCCTCCCCCACCGTGGGGGTGTAGAGGATGGGCAGCATCTCCTCCAGGTGGTCCACCAAAAGGGCATAAAAGAGCACCTCGTTGCGGTCCTGGAGGTGGCGTAGGTAGATGTGTTTCTCCAAAGGGCTCTGGATAAGGCGGTAGCGGCGGTAGACCCTCTCCTTCTGCTCCTCGAGGGTGTTCACATGGGGGGGAAGAAGGCCCTCGAGGCCCAGGGCTCTCCGCTCCTCCTCGGTGAAGGCCGTGCCCTTGTTGAGGAGGGGAAGCCTCAGCAGAAGGAAACCGGAAACATAGGGCTCCAGGTAGCGCTCGCCTCGCTCATCCCGCTTGACATCGTAATAGCGGCTAACCGGCATAGCCCTATTCTTCCACTCCCCAGGCCGTAGGGCTAGGGTAGGAACGTCCTGGTCGGGCCAAGTCCACACGAAAGGATAGGACGGGCACATGGCTCTCGGCGACAGAAAACCCTCAAGGGGTTTGCCAGAGGCCAAGGATGGAAACTCACTCACAGCCGGAAAACCTTGGGCGGAAGCAGGGCTTTAAGCACCATCCCCCCGGGCACAGGGTTCCCCTCCAGCCAGGCTACACCTCCTTTCTTCAAGGGGAAGCGGGCCCCCAGGGGCTCCCGGGCCGAGGCCCCCATGAAGTTCCCCAGGAGAAGCCAAGCCAGGAGGGTGGAAAGGTAAGGTTCATGTCCCACCAGGGCCACCCGGCCCTGATGGGGTATCTCGGCCAGGAGGGCTTCCGAGGGTGGGGCCGCCAGGAGGGGAGTTACCCGAGTTTCCCCCTCCAGGAGGTCCGCCAGGAGCTCGGCGGTTTCCAGGGCCCGTCGCTTGGGACTGGTGAGGATCAGATCCAGCTTGACCCCAAGCCCCCGAAGGCCCCGCACCACCTTGCGGAACCGCCGCACCCCCCGGGGTGCCAAGTAGGGGCAGGGCGTTGGCCACCGCCAACACCCCTTTACGAGCTAAGGGTGCTTCGGCTTCTGGAAAGCGAGCGGGACCGGGCGGACTGGGACGAGCTGGCCCAGTCCCTGGAGGGCCGTCAGGAGGGGATGGCCACCTTGCTGGTGGTGGAGGAGGGTTTCCCTGAGGCCTGGCTGGAAGCGCTCCGAAAGCATCTTCCCCCCTCGCTACCGAGGGGGGAAGTTTTGTGTTCTCTTCGTGGTGGGCGGCGTAGGACTTGAACCTACGACCTCTCGCGTGTGAGGCAAGCCCAGAACCCCCGTCATCTTCCGTTTTTCCCCTTCCAGACGCGGTTTTCTCCAATAGCACTTCCTGGAATTTACTCCGATAGCCGGCCATTTCCGGGGTGATAGACCGGCTGATAAACCGGCTGGCCGTAGAGTCGTTCTAGGAAACATTGAGGAGGCCGAGGAGCCTCGAGGTGCGCCTTCATCAGGCAAGCTCAGATAGTCCCCACCTTTTTCTTGG
>NZ_ATNI01000084.1:0-943 GCF_000511705.1 Thermus sp. NMX2.A1 | reverse complement strand
GGTACTACTACCGGAAGCAGAAGGTGGGTCAGGCGAAGCCTAGCTTGGAGCGGACAGGAAGAGGGAGGAGGAAGAGGGCCGCCTCAAGAGGGCCATAGAAGAGGTCCTGCTGGAGCACCCCGAGTACGGCTACCGCCGGATTACCAAGGAGCTCCAGAGGAAGGGGATTCCCGTCAACCACAAGCGGATCCACCGCCTCGTGCAGGACTTCCACCTCTCCCTGAAGCGCACCACCCGGAGGCCCAAGCCTAACCCCTTGCTGAGAATCGTCCTGGTGGCGGGAGAAAGGGCCGACCTCCGGGCCTCCTTGCTCAAGCGGAGGGAACCCGAACCCTTTGAGCTCCTGTACACCGACTTCACCCTCCTGCCCTACCGGGGTGGGAAGGCCTGGTTCCTGCCCATCCTGGACCACGTCACGGGCGCAAGCCCGTAGCTTGGGGACGCGGACGGTGGTGGCCTGGGGTTTAGGGCCATCTCCTTCGGCGGAGCTGGCCCTTGGGGCGTGGGCGGAGGCCAAGGTCTTTCTCCAGGCCCAGATGGGGAGGCTTCCCGAGGCCCTGGTACACCACGATCAGGGGGGTTCTTTTTTGAGCCACGAGTGGGTGGGGACGCTTTTGCTGAGGGACGGGCAGAGGCTTTCCTACAGTCTGATGGGGGCCAAGGGTGTCACGCGAAGCGTACATTTTCTCCGGTGGTGGAGAGTTTTTTTTGCTCGGTTCAAGTGGGAGGGACGGGACCAGTTTTTGGAGGCCAAGAGTCTTGAGGAGCTAAGGGGGGTGGTGGAGGAGCGGCTACGCTACTACCACGGTCACGGGCGTAGCCCGTACCTTGGGGGTCGGTTGCACTCGGGGCTGGGCTACCGGACGCCAAAGGAGGTGATGGATGAGGTTCTAGGGCAGAGCGCTAAGGGCATCACACGGGAGGCAGGATGAAAGTGTCTAAG
>NZ_ATNI01000082.1:0-25758 GCF_000511705.1 Thermus sp. NMX2.A1 | reverse complement strand
TTTTTTATCCCTTGCCCTCCGGCCTAGGGCGTAGTATGGTGGCCCAAAGGGGGAAAGGCATGAAACTACTGGACAACTACGGGCGTGTTATCAAAGACCTTCGCATCTCCGTCACCCCCCGGTGCAACCTGCACTGCCTTTACTGCCATCCCTTAGGCCTCGAGATGGCCGAACCCCCAGGGACCCTCACGGTGGAGGAAGTGGACCACTTCCTCGAGGCCGCCTCCCTTCTTGGCCTTTCCGCCGTGCGCTTTACGGGCGGGGAACCCTTGGTGCGCAAGGAGCTTCCCCAGATGATCGAACGGGCCCGGAGCAAGGAGGGCATCGAGGACGTGGCCATCACCACCAACGGCCTCCTCTTCGCCAAAAGGGCCAAGGAGCTGGTGCAAGCAGGCCTGAACCGGGTGAACATCTCCTTGGACGCCATCACCCCTGAGGTCTTCACCCGCATCACCCGTGGGGGAAAGGTGGAGCGGGTTTTACAAGCCATAGAGACCGCCTTGGAACTGGGGCTTCACCCCGTCAAGCTCAACGCCGTGGTCATCCGGGGGATGAACGAGGAAGAGGTGGTGCCCCTAGCCAGCCTCTCCCTGGACCGTCCCTTGCACATGCGCTACATCGAGTACATGCACCTGGACAACTCCGACCCCGAGGAGTACCGCCGCCGCTTTGTGTCAGGAAAGGAGATCCGGGCGCGGATCGAAGCGGTCTTTGGCCCCTTGGAACCCGTTCCCCATGACCCCACCTCCCCGGCCCGGGTTTTTCGGATCCCCGGGGCCCAGGGCACCCTGGGGTTCATCAACCCCGTCACCGAGCCCTTCTGCTCCAACTGCTCCCGGCTTCGCCTCACCTCCGACAAAAAGCTCCGGCCCTGCCTCCTCACCGATCTGGAGATGGATATTTCCTGGGCCTTTGCCGCAGAGGAGCCGGTGGAGGCCCTGGTGGATGCCATCCTGATCGCCACCAACCGTAAGCCCGCCTTCGGCAACACCCTTCCCACCTTAAGGAAGCGGGTCATGCTGGGGATCGGCGGATAGCCTGGAAGGTGGCCAGGACCACCAGAAAGGCCCCAAGGCCCCCCAGAAAGCCCAACCTTTCCCCCAAGACGGCGAAGGCAAAAAGGGTGGCCCAGACGGGTTCCATGGTGTAAAGGATGGCCGCCTGGGGCGCGGGCACATACCTCTGTCCCCAGGTCTGGAGCCAGGTGGTGAGGGCCGTGGCCACCACCCCTAGGTAGAAAACAGCACCCCAGGGTATCCCTTCCCACCTCACCCCCTCCCAAAGGGCCCAGGGCAGGGCAAGAAATGCCGTACCGAAGATCTGAACCGCCGTGAGGGGCAAGGAGGGAAAGGCCTTGGCGTGCACCTCGAGGCGCACGATGTATAGAGCGTAGGTGAACGCGGTGAGGAGGGTCCAGAGATCCCCCACGTTCAAGGGAGGCTGGCGGGGGTCGTAGGAAAGAAACCCCACGCCCAAAAAGGCCAAAAGGGCCGCCAGCCACACGCTCCCAAGCCTCCGGCCCACCAGGCCCAGGATCAAGGGCACCAAGACCACGTTCAGGGCAGTGATAAAGGCGCTACGGCTCGCCGAGGTGTGCATGAGGCCGATGGCCTGGGAGGCATAGCCCAGAAGGAGCCAAAAGGCCAGCTCCATCCCCGGGCCCCATACCCCCTTGGGCAGGCGGAAAGCCCAGGGGAGGAAGAAGAGGCTGGCCAAAAGAAAGCGCAGGAAGACCAGGAGGCTTGGGGCCATCTCCCCTACCGCCCCCTTGACCACCACAAAGGTGGTGCCCCAAAGAAGGGTGAGGAGGTTGAGGGCCAGGAGGCCCAAGGCGTAGCCGCGCATGGCCTAAAGTGTATAGCATGGTGCCCTCTCCCCAGGAAGTGAAGGATGCCCTCCACGAAAGGCTCCTGAGCCACCTGACCCACCCCGATCCCGCTTACCAGGCGCTTCTTCAGGAGTATCCATCCCGAGGTGGAAAGATGCTCCGGGGGCTTTTGGTGGTCTACGCGGGGCTGGCCCATGGTGCTACCCTCGAGGCCAGCCTTTGGGCAGGAACTGCCCTGGAACTTTTCCAAAACTGGGTGCTCGTCCACGACGACATCGAAGATGCCTCCGAGGAGCGCCGGGGAAGGCCCGCCCTGCACCGCCTCTACCCCATGCCCCTGGCCTTGAATGCCGGGGATACCTTGCATGGGGAGATGTGGGGGCTTTTGATCCGGGGCTTGAACGAAGGCCTCTTTGGACCGGAGGTGCTGGCCGAGTTCCATCAGGTGGTGCACCGCACCGCATACGGGCAACACCTGGACCTCCTCTGGACCCTTTCCGGCCGCCTGGACCTGGCCCCGGAGGATTACCTCCGCATGGTGGCCCACAAGGCCGCCTACTACACCGCCGTGGCTCCTTTGAGGCTTGGAGCCCTGCTTTCCGGGGAAACGCCCCCTGCCCTCTACGAGGAAGCAGGGCTAAAGCTGGGGATAGCCTTCCAGATCATGGACGATGTCCTCAACCTCGAGGGGGACCAGGCTTACGGCAAGGAGCTCGCCGGTGACCTCTACGAGGGCAAGCGCACCCTTATCCTGATCCGCTACCTCCAGGAAGCCCCCAAGGAGGAGCGCATCCGGGCCGAGGCCCTCCTAAGCCTTCCCCGGGAGGCCAAGCCCGAGGCCGAGGTGCGCTGGCTTTGGGAGAGGCTCCTGGCCTCCGGAGCCGTGGCCTGGGCCAAGGAGGAGGCCAAGAGACTTGCCCAAGAGGGCCTGGGTGCCCTTATTCCCTACCTGGACACCCTCCCCGGACGGGAGGCCACCTCCCATTTGCAAAACCTCCTCACCGCCCTGGTGGAACGCAGGGCATAATGGGGCCATGCAGGGGGTTAGGTTCAAGGTGATCACCGCCAACGATCCCGATATCTTTCAAGAAAGGCTCAACCGCTTTGTGGAGGAGCTTCCCGAGGACGTGGTCCTGGTGGAGGTGAAGTTCTCCGTGGCCGAGGGGTCCTCTCCCCTCTTCGCCGCCTTGGTGCACTACAAGGAAGTGGAGGCGTGGAAGGAGTAGAGGCCTTTCTCTTTTTCCTGGCCCTAAGGGGAGAAGCCAGACGGGAGGAGGTGCGGGCCCGCTTCCCCAAGCTGGTGCCCTTGCTCAAGGCCCTGGACCAGGAGGTGGAAGCCCAAGGGGAAACCTTTCGCCTGCGGAAACCCCTCCGCCTCTCCTGGTTCGCCCCCCTTTTCCAGCGGGAATACTCCCCCCTCCTGCCCGAGGAGGAGCGAACCCTGGCCCTGGAAAGGCTCCTCGAGGCGGCCCACTTCTCCGCCCAGGAAGGCGAACCCCTGGCCGAGGCCGAAGGCCTCTTGAGGGTAGCCCGGGCCTTCCAGGAAGGCAGCCAGGCCCTCCTAAGGGCGGCGTACCGGGAGGCCCTCCACCGCTACGGGGAGGGCCTGGGGCTTCTTGAAAAGGAAGGTCTCCCCTTCCCTGCCACTGCCTTGGCCCTCCTGGCCCTGGCCCAGGAGGGCTTCCGCCCTGGGGGCAAGGGGCGGGAAACCGCCAGGAAGGCCCTGGAAAGGGCCAAGACCCCCTTTGCCCGGGAGGTAGCGGAAAGGCTCCTCGCCCGGGACACAAAGGCCCAGGAGGCGGACGCCTAGAATGGAGGGCATGGAGAGGGGGCTAAAGCGCCTCTACTTAGCCCGGCCCAGGGGCTTTTGCGCCGGGGTGGTGATGGCCATCCAGACGGTGGAGCGCTGGGCGGAGGCCCTGAAACCCCAGGGGGAGCTGGTGGTGTACCACGAGATCGTCCACAACCGTGCGGTGGTGGAGCGGCTTAGGGCCAAAGGGGTGCACTTCGTGGAGGATCTTTCCGAGATCGATAGCCTTCGCCGGGAAAAGCCCCTGGCGGGCACCCTGGTCTTTTCCGCCCACGGCCACCCTCCGGCCGTGCGCAGGCAGGCGGCGGAGATGGGCTTCCACATCCTGGACGCCACCTGTCCTCTGGTCACCAAGGTGCACATCGAGGCCAGACGCTATGCCCAGGAAGGGTACTGGATCCTCCTGGTGGGGGATTCCGCCGACCATCAGGAGGTGAAGGGCACCTACGGGGAGGCCCCGGAAAGGACCATCCTGGTGGCGGTGCACACCCACGTGGGCAAGGACCCCCGCCTGGCCGACCCCCGTACCGTGGAGGTGCCCGACCCCGAACGGGTAGTGGTCCTCACCCAGACCACCTTGAGCGTGGAAGACACCTTAAAGACCATAGAGATCCTCAAGGCCCGCTTCCCCAAGCTGGTGGTGCCCAGGCGAAAGGACCTTTGCTACGCCACCCAGAACCGTCAGGAGGCGGTGCGGCGCATCGCCCCCCATGTGGACCTCTTCCTGGTGCTCACCAGCCCCCACTCCTCCAACGGGATGCGCCTTTTGGAACTGGCCCAAAGCCTTACCGGCAGAGCCTACCGCCTGGAAAGCGCCAGGGATCTCCAGGAGGAGTGGCTTCAGGGTGCCGAAAGCGCGGGCATCACCTCCGCCGCCAGCACCCCCGAGGACCTGGTGCAGGAGCTGGTGGAGTTGCTCCGGGCAAAATACCCGGGCCTCGAGGTGATCGAGGAAGGGGAAGAGGAGGACATCGCCTTCCGCGAACCCAGGGTCCTGTCCCCGGCGGAGGTCTTGCAGGGTGTCTGACCACCGCCTGTCCGTGGCCCCCATGGTGGACCGGACGGACCGGCACTTCCGCTACCTGGTCCGCCAGATCAGCCGCAAGGTGCGGCTTTACACGGAGATGACCGTGGACCAGGCGGTGCTCCGGGGAAAAGCCGAAAGGCTCCTTGCCTTCCACCCCGAGGAGCACCCCATCGCCCTGCAGCTTGCGGGCTCGGATCCCAAAAGTCTGGCGGAGGCGGCGCGGATCGGCCAGGCCTGGGGATACGACGAGGTGAACCTAAACCTGGGTTGCCCCTCGGAAAAGGCCCAGGAGGGGGGGTTTGGCGCCTGCCTCCTCCTGGACCCCATAAGGGTGAGGGAGATCCTCAAGGCCATGGTGGAAGCGGTGGGAATCCCCGTCACGGTGAAGCTCCGGCTGGGGGTGGAAGGGGAAAGCTACCCCCTCCTCGCCCGCTGGGTGGAAGCGTATGGGGAAACCGGGGTGCGGGTCTTCATCGTCCATGCCCGTAGCGCCCTCCTTAACCTCTCCACCCGGAAAAACCGGGAGGTTCCCCCCTTGCGCCACGACTGGGTCCACCGGCTAAAGGCGGACTTTCCCCACCTCACCTTCATTCTGAACGGAGGGGTGCGAACCCTGGAGGAAGCCCTTCCCCACCTGGAGAAGGTGGACGGGGTCATGATGGGCCGGGCGATCTACGAGGACCCCTTTGTGCTGGCGGAGGCAGACCGGCGGGTGTTCGGCCTGGCGCATAGGCCAAGCCGGCTGGATGTGGCCCGGCGCATGCGGCTCTACCTGGAAGCGGAAGCGCAAAAAGGCACCCCTCCGTGGGCGGTGCTGAGGCACATGTTGAACCTCTTTCGGGGGCAGCCTGGGGGACGGCTTTGGCGGCGCCTGCTTTCGGAAGGGCGTTCCCTGGGCGCCTTGGACCAGGCCCTAGGGCTTCTTCAGGAGAAGGTAGGCCAGGAGGGTGAGGAGGAACACCCAGACCCAAAGGGGAATAAGGCGGTGAAGCGGGCGGCGCTGGGGTTTTCCCGTCAGGGGATCTAGGGAAACAGGCGGGCGCATCTTGAGGTGGGTGGCCTGCTTCATGTGGGCTACCATCCTGTCCAGGTCGCCCTTTCTCTTATAAAGGGCCGCCAGGTTCTCGTGGATCAGGGGGTCCTCCGGGGCCAGTTTCAAAGCCCGCTGGTAAAGATCCAAGGCCGCCTCCAGCTCCCCCCTTTCCAGGTAAAGGTTGCCCAGGTTGCTGAGGGCCCGGTGGTGATGGGGATCCAGGGCAAGGGCCTTTTGAAAACGGGCCTCGGCCTCCTCCCTTCTCCCCTCCCTCACGGCCCTTACCCCCAAGAGCACCTCCCGCTCCGCGGCGAACAGGGGGTCTTCCAGGCGCTCAGGGGCTTCCTCAAGACTTGTTTTGCCTTCGGCAAAAGCAACTAGCAGGCTAAGCCCGGCCAAAAGCCTATCCCTAAGCTCCTCGGGGAAGCCTTCCGCATAGGCTCTGGCCTCCTGGTACTCCTTGCGCCTTAGAAGCCGGAGAAAGTGGAGCAGGGCCTGGGCCTCTGCGTCGCCCGCCAGGGCCTTGGCCTCGAGGTCCGGAAGCATCCCCCCCATGTTAGCCCAGGGCCTTTCGGTAGACCTCCAGGTAGGCCCGGGCGGACCTTTCCCAGGAGAAGTCCTTCTCCATGCCCCTCAGGCCTAAGGCCTCCGGCCCCAAGCGGAAAAGGCGCAAGACCCCGTAGAGGAGGCCCTCGGGGTGGTAGGTCTGGAAGAGCACCCCCGTGCGGCCATCCTCTATGGTGTCCTTAAGCCCCCCCACCGCCCGGGCCACGGGCGGGGTGCCGTAGCGCTGGGCGATCATCTGCACCAGGCCGCAGGGTTCAAAGCGGCTCGGCACCAAAAGGGCGTCCGCCCCCGCGTAGGCCAGGCGGGCCAAGGCCTCGTCGTAGGCCTCCACAAAGCGCACGAAGCCGGGATTCTCCTCCTCCACCTGCCTGAGGGCCTGCGCTAGGCCCTCGTCCCCCACCCCCTGGACCAGAAGATAAAAGCCCAGCTCCTTCAAGCGGGGAACAGCCTTCAGGATAAGGTCCAGGCCCTTTTGCCCGTCCAGCCGGCCCACGTAGGCGAGGAGAGGCCCCTTAAGCCCCGTGCGCTCCCAAAGGGCCTTTTGCGCCAGGGTCTTGCCCCTTACATCCTCCCGGGAGTAGGGGGCGGGAAGGTGAGGGTCCTTGGCCGGGTCAAAGACCTCGAGGTCCAATCCATTCAGGATGCCGAAAAGCTTACCCGCATGGCGCCTCAATACCCCATCCAGCCCCATGCCGAACTCCGGGGTCTGGATCTCCTCCGCATACGAGGGGCTCACCGTGGTCACGGCCCGGGCGAAGACAATACCCCCCTTCATCAGGTTCACCTGGCCGTAGAACTCCAGGGCCTCCATGTGGAAAAGACTCCAGGGAAGCCCCGTCCAGTGGAAGAAGAGGGCGGGGTCCACCAGGCCCTGGTGGGCCAGGTTGTGGATGGTGTAGACGGCGGGCACCCTGGCAGTAAGGGGCAGGAGGGCAGCGGTCCAGTCGTGGGCGTGGACCAGGTCAAACCCCAGCGCCACCCGGCCCGCCGCCACGGCAAAGCGGAGGTAGCGCTCCACGTCGTCGGGGTAGCCGTAGACCCGGTCCCGTTCAAACCCGGGCACCCCCAGAAGGAGAAACCGCACCCCTCCCTCCCACCGTTCCCCCAGGGGGGCCCTTTCCTCCTGTCCGGCGAAGGCATAGGCCACCTCTCCCACCCTCTGCGCCTCCACAAAGCGGTGCCAGGGAAGAAGCACCGTGGCCTCCACCCCTAGGGGCCTTAAGGCCTTGGGCAGGGCCCCCACCACGTCGGCAAGCCCCCCCACCTTCACCAGGGGATAGGCCTCGGGGGCCACCATAAGGACCTTCATGGTCATACTATAATCGACTATAATGGTCTTATGCGTAGGGTGTCGGTGAGCCAGGCCAAGGCCCACCTCTCCAAGCTCCTAAGGGAGGTGCGCTCGGGGGAGGAGATCCTCATCCTAGACCGCGGCAAACCCGTGGCCAGGCTGGTGCCCGCCGCCTTGCCCGAGGGCCTGGAAGAACTGGTACGCCTGGGAATGGTGCGTCCGGGAAGCGGGGAGGTGCTGGACTTTGCCGGAATGCCCCGGATACCCGGGCTGGTGGAGGCCCTTTTGGAGGAGCGACGGGAGGAAGGATGAGGTTCTGGGACGCCTCGGCTCTTCTTCCTCTCCTGGCCCTCGAGGCCGCCACGGAAAGGGTGCAGGACCTCTATCTGGAAAATCCCTTGGTGGTGGTCTGGTGGGGAACCGAGCTGGAACTGGTTTCCGCTCTTGCCCGCAAAGCCCGAGAGGGAATCCTAAAGGATGCGCCCCTGGCCAAAGCCCTGGATCGTCTGGAAAGGTTACAAAGGGCGTGGTACGAGGTGTTGCCGGGGGAGGAGGTGCGGAAAACCGCACGCCGCCTCCTCTTCGCCCACCCCTTGCGAACCGGGGATGCCCTTCAGCTGGCCGCAGCCTGGGTGGCCAGCCGGGGCCGGCCCCAGGACCTTCCCTTTGTAACCCTGGATGCACGCCTGGCGGGAGCAGCCCTTAGGGAAGGGTTTCCCGTCCTCCCCGACCCGGGGGAAGCCTAGGCCGGCCACACCCCTTGGGGAAGCCAAACCGCCCCCTCCAGGCCCCCCAGGTAGAGGTAGGTCCAGGCGAGAAGGGGCCCCTCCTCCGTTTCCACCGGGACCCTAACCCGCCGGTACTCCACCCCCTCCTCCTCCAGCTCGTCCAATAGGGAGAGGGCCTCCTCCGGCAAAAAGAGGACCTCCCCGTAGACCCTTCCCTCCCCGGGAACCATGCCGGGATAAGGGTAAGGACGGCCCGGCCCCTCGGCCAGGTGAAAGAGGCGATACCCCTCCACGTACCCGGGCAGGACCTTCACCACCCGTCTTTCCACCAAAGGGTAGTTCCTTTCCCCCCGCTTCAGGGTTCCGTAGACGAAAACCCGCTCCATCACTCGCCCACGAAGCGGTACCCCATCCCCACCACGGTTTCAATGAACCGGGGAGCCTGGGGGTCATCCTTGAGCTTTTTGCGGAGAAGGCGGATATAGGCGTCCACCACCCGCTCCGAACCCTCAAACTCGGGCCCCCAAACCCTTTCCAAAAGCTCCTCCCGGGTGTACACCCTTCCCGGGGTCTGGGCCAGGACGAAGAGGAGGTTGGCTTCGGTGGCGGAAAGCTTCAAGGGCTGACCGTCCAGGTAGGCCTTTCTGGCCTCCAGGTCCAGCTCCAGGGGACCGAAATACCGCCTCCCTTCCTTTCCGCTTCGGCGCAGGAGGGCCTTGATGCGGGCCAAAAGCTCCTTGAGGGAGAAGGGCTTGCCCAGATAATCGTCCGCCCCCTCTAATAGCCCCTCCACCCGGCTATCCTCGTCCGCCTTACCGGTTAGGAGCAAAACCGGGAGCAAGGGATCCAGGTCCCGCAAGGATTTGAGGACCTCGAGGCCCTCCAAATCGGGAAGCCCCCGATCCAGGACCACCAGATCCGGCTTGGTCCCTTCCCAGGCCTGCTTCAGGGCCTCCCTCCCCGTGCGGGCCCACACCACCAAAAGCCCCTCCTTTTCCAGAAACCTTTTGACCAGCTCCCCTACCTGGGGATCATCTTCCACCAAGAAAATCCGTGCCATAAATCCTTCCCCAAATACCCTTTAGCGTCCTAAAATCACCACCACCCCAGGGTATTCCCCCTCGGGCAACCGCAGGAGGTGAGCCACCATCTCATCATAAAAGGTCTCGGCCGGGTATGCGGCCAGTCCCTGACCGATGGCGGAAAGAAGCACCAAGCCCGCCGCATAGCCCGCCTCGAGGAGGGCATACCGGTATCCCCGGAGGCCGAAAAGGGCCTCGCTCCTTTCCGGAACCAGGGTGAAGACCAAAAGGGCCGCCACCTGCTCGAGGCCAAGGCCCAAAAGCGCCTCAGACCAGGAAGCCTCCTCCACCCTGGCGGCGATCTGGAAGAGCTGGTGCTCCTTGGGGAAGTAGTGGTAAACCCCCGGGAAAACCCCTTCCACCCGGCGCACCACCAGGTAGGCCTCCACGGGATAAGCCTCCCCAGCCGAGGGGAAGCCCCGCCTCCCCGAGCGCTCCGCCAGGGGATAGAGGACCTGGGAAAGATCCTTCAGGGTCAGGGCCGAACCCACCTCGGGCAGGAGGGGCCTGAGCTGGGAAAGAACCCGGAACAAAGGCGGCCCTCCCTCCTCCCGGAAGGGAGGCAGGGCCTGGGTTTCCAGGGGATTGGCGTAAACCTTGGACTTGGGCTTCCGCTTTAGGGGAAGCTCCTCCCCTTGGGCCAGGCGGGAAAGGCGATAGAAAAGCTTACCCGGATGCTTCTCCATGGCTAAAAGCGGTACCCCTTGGGCACCACCACCACCCCTTCCGGGGTAACGGTGAAGCCCCGGGCGCGGTCGGCCTCGAGGTCGTAGCCGATCTCGGTATGGGGAGGAATCTTCACGTCCTTGTCGATGATGGCGTTGCGGATCCTGCAGTAGCGGCCCACCTCCACGTCGTCAAAGAGGACGGAGCGCTCCACCAGGCTGTAGGAGTTCACCCGTACCCGCCGGAAAAGGACCGACTCCCGCACCGTTCCCCCGCTCACGATGACCCCCCCGGCCAGAAGGCTGTTCAGCGCCCGCCCTATCCGTTCCCCCGTTTCGTGGACGAACTTGGCGGGGGGACTGAAGAGGTTGGCGGTCCTGAGGGGCCACTCGGGATTGAAGAGGTCGAACTCGGGAACCACCTTCACCAGGTCCATGCTGGCCTCAAAGTAGGCGTCCAGGGTACCCACGTCCCGCCAGTACAGGTTGGGACCCTCCTGGCCGGGGATGGGATTGCGGTGAAAGTCGTAGGCAAACACCCGGTACCCCTCCTTGAGGGCCCGGGGGATCACGTCCTTGCCGAAGTCGTGGCTGGAAGCGCTCTCCTTGGCATCGGCCTCCAGGAGTTCAAAGAGGGCCTCGGTGCGGAAGATGTAGTTGCCCATGGAGGCCAGGGCCAGGTGGGGCTTGCGGGGAATGGGCTTGGGGTTCTGGGGCTTTTCCTGGAACTCGGTGATGCGCCAATCCTCGTCCACTTGCAAAACCCCAAAGCGCCGGGCCTCCTCCACCGGCACGGGGTAGGCGGCGATGGTGATGTCGGCCCGCTTCTCATAGTGGTACTCCACCATGTGGCGGATGTTCATTTTGAAAATGTGGTCGCCCCCGAAGACGGCCACGGCCATGGGGGCGTGATTGTGCACCAGGTGCAGGTTCTGGTAGATGGCGTCGGCGGTACCCCGGTACCACACGGGGCCCAGCTCCTCGTAGCGGTACATCTGGGCGGGCACCAGGAGGATGAAGTGGTCCTCCAGGAAAGCCCCGAAGCGCCAGTAACGCTGGATGTGCTCGGTGAGGGACTGGGCCTTGAACTGAGTGAGGACGTAGATGGAGTAGATGCCCGAGTTCACGAAGTTGTTCAGGACGAAATCAATAATCCGATACTTGGCCCCGAAGGGCACCGCCGGCTTGGCCCGCTTAGCGGTGAGGGGGTAGAGGCGGCTTCCCTGCCCCCCTGCCAGGATCATGCCCAGGACCTCCACCTTAACCATGAAATCCCTCCTTTGTCCGCTAGTTTACCCCAGGCCCCTCAAGGCGTGGGTCCGGGTATAGTGAGCCCGATGCGGGTTAGCGCTCTTGCCTGGTTCACCCCACCCACGGAGCCTGAGCCTGCCCCTCCCTTCTTCGGCCAGGAGCGGGCTTTAAAGGCCCTCGAGGCCGCCTTCCGCCAGGGAGGGCACGGCTATCTGGTGGGGCCAAGCGGCCTTGGCAAAAGAAAGCGCCTCCTTGCTTACCTGCAGGACCACCCCTTCCCCAAGGAGGAGCTGGTCTACCTGCCCCTCCGGGAGGAAGCCTTCCCCCTTCTCCTCCCCGAGGGGCAGGGCCGGGCCCTGGTGGAAGGGGTGGAGGCCCTCCTCGCCGAGTTCACCCCCGCCCTCTTTCGGGAAAAGGGCTTCCTCTACGCTAAAAGCCTGGTGGAGGCCCGCTACGAGAAGGAGGCCGAAGCCCTCCTGAAAGCCCTGGCCCAGGAGGCGGAGGGCTACGGGTTTGCCCTTTTGGAGGGGGAAGAGGGCCTTAGGCTATCGGGGAAGGGTCCTATGCCCCCGGAGCTTTCCGCCAAGCTGGAGGAAACCGTCTTGGCCTACGTGGACGTGCGGCAGCGGGCGGAAGCGGAGGTGGCCGCCTTGAGGCGGGGCTTTGCCGAACGCTTCGTTCTGCCCAAGGCCCAGGAGCTAAAAAGGCGCTTCCCCCAGGCAGGCCGCTACCTGGACTGGATCACGGAAACCCTATTGCGGGCCGCCGCTTTGGAGGAAGCCCTCAAGCTGGAAAAGCTCCTGCCCCGGCTTCTGGTGGAGGGAGGGGACCGGGTAGTCTATGAGCCTAACCCCAGCCCGGAAAGGCTCTTTGGCCACCTGGAGTACGAGATGCAAGAGGGCCCCCTCTCCACCCACCTGGGGCTTTTGCGCCCCGGGGCCCTGCATCGGGCCACGGGAGGGGTGCTGGTCCTCGAGGCCCACCGGGTGTGGGAGCTGGGAAGCTACACCCTCCTGAAGCGGGCCCTGGCCACGGGAGAGGTGGAACCCCTCTCCCCCCGGCCCGAGGTCAAGGGCCCCCGCCTCAAACCCGCCCCCCTCAAGGCCCAGGTCTTCCTGGTGGGCCCCCCGGAGGTGATCGCCTTCCTGGAGGAGGACGAGGAATTCCTGGAGCTCTTTCCCTTCCGCGTGGAGTTCAGCCCGGAAATCCCCTACACGAAGGAGAACGTGGCCTACCTGGGGGGGTTCTTGCAAGCCGAGGGGGTGGCCCTGACCCCTGAGGGTCTCTCCGCCCTGGCGGACGAGGCCCGGCGCTGGACCGGGCACAAGGAACGCCTGGACGCCAGGCTCTACCGCCTTCTGGACCTGGCCCGGGAGGCTTCGGCCCTCAAGCACCCTCTGGACCGGGAGGCGGTGGGAAAAGCCCTACTGGCAAGGGAGGAGCGGTTCGGCCTGGAGGAGGAACTGTACCTGAAGGACCTCGAGGAGGGGGTGGTGGCCCTCGAGGTCCAGGGTATGCAGGTGGGGGAGATCAACGGCCTGGTGGTGGTGGAAGGCCCCCTGCCCCGGGGACGGCCTGTGCGCATCACCGCCCAGGCGGGCCCCGGGCGCGAAGGCATCCTCTCCATCGACCGGGAAGTGGGCCTGGGGGGGCAGGTGTTCCACAAGGCGGTCCTCACCCTGGCGGGCTACCTGCGGGGAAGCTACGCCAGCCTGGGGGCCCTTTCCGCCACGGTGAGCCTGGTCTTTGAGCAAAGCTACGGGGGCATAGAGGGGGATTCGGCGGGGCTTGCGGAGCTTTTGGCGGTGCTTTCCGCCATCTCTGGCCTTCCCCTAAGGCAGGACCTGGCGGTCACCGGGGCCATAGACCAGACGGGAAGGGTTTTGGCCGTGGGCCGGGTGGCAGAGAAGGTGGAGGGATTCTTCCGGGTCTGCCAAACCCTGGGGCTCACGGGAAGCCAGGGGGTGGTGCTTCCCAAGGCCAACCTTCCTCATCTGACCCTGCGGATGGAGGTGGTGGAGGCGGTGGCCAAGGGACGCTTCCACCTCTATGCGGTGGAGGAGGTGGACCAGGCCATAGAGCTTCTCTTCGGCCGCAAGGCCTACTGGGTCCACGACAAGGTGCGGGAGGTCCTGGGGGAGTTCCGCAAGATGGAAAACGGGGAGGAGAACCCCTCCCCGTAAGGCGGCTTCGGGTGACGACTCCCCGGACTAAAGTCCGGGGCTTCTCGGGGTTTCCCCCGAAGGCTCCGTCCGAGCCCAGAAAGACCTTGACTCCGTATCGGCAGGCGAGCGCAATGCTTCTGGCTCTGCCACGGGTGTTCGTTTGGAGTTTTACCCATCGGACTACCCGATGGAACCCCCTACTCCAAGTTTCAAGGTCCACGGGGAACTTTGCCCCCAAGAACATTGTACCAAATCCGTGTCCACCTGTGGTGGACGTGGGGGAGCTAAGCTCCCTTCGGTCGCATGTAGCTGCAAGGTACGCTTCGCGTGACCGCTGACCCATGTATCCCCGGTTTGGTCAGCCTGTGTCACGCGGTAGCGTATCTTGAGGGCTATCTTGGAAACCGGGGGATTATAGCTCCCCCACTCCCCCTCTTTTCTCTAACGCCCGGGTTCCAGAAGCAACACCCTCTCCCGGGCCGGGGCGGCGAAGGCCATGGGCAGGTACTCCCCTCCGGCCCAAAGGGGCAGGAGGTCCCCGTAGCCAGGGGCCAGGAAGTGCCCCGTCTGGCCCATGGGGTGGATGAAGAGGGAGGCCTCCGGATGGGCCAGGTCCACGATCTGGCGGTAGCTGGGCCCATGGGACATGAGGAGGGTTTCAGGGTCAAAGGGGCCCACGTTCACCGTGTACCGGTCCCCGCCAAAGGGAACCCTCCGGTCCGTAAACCGCTTCAAGGGGGTGTGGGTGAGGACCGCATGGGGGAAGGTGGCCCGGTGCACCTGGCCCCAGGAGCGCACCCTCAAGGCCTCCTTCCGGTCCAAGGCCCTTTCCAGGGCCAAGGCGGCGAAGTCCAGGCAGGACTCCCGGTACTCGGTGTTCGGCTGGTCGCAGTTTGGATCCCCTTCCCGCATGGCCCGCAGGAGGTAGCGGGGCTCGTCCCAGAACTCCTCCCCCACCTCCCTTTTGGGCAGGCGGGTGAGCTCCGTGTACCACAGGGCGAAGACCAGGGCCTCCTCCGAACTTTTATCCATGGTTCCATCCCAGGCCAAAAGCCTTTCCCGAACGGCCTTGGCCCTTTCGGAGAGGGGGTTTAGAAGCTCCAGCACCGGGCGGAAGTCCCGGAAGAGGAGGGTCTTCTGGTCCTGCTGAATGGCCTTCATGTCCTCGAGGGCAAGCCTTTCCTTGGCCAGGAGGAGCTCCCGGATGCGCTCCGCCCGGTAGGGTTCGGCCCAGTCGTAGGTGAGGGCGTAGGGGAAGCCCTGGGGAGTGACCTTGTTGTTGGCGGTGACCAGGAAGCCCTCCTTGGGGTTCAACACCTTGGGCCAGTCCTCCGGCTTGCGGTAGCCCTGCCAGTCCCATTCCCCATTCCCCGGCACCGGCACCATGCCCGTGTGCCCTTCCTTACGGATGGGAAACTTTCCGGGAGCGATGTAGCCGATATTGCCGTCCGCATCGGCGTAGACGAGGTTCTGGCTGGGGGCGGAGTAGTGGCTTAGGGCGGCCACGAACTCCTGCCAGTTCTGCGCCCGGTTGATCCCCAGATAGGCCATGAGGATGTGGTCCTCCTCATCCAGGCTCACCCAGCGAAGGGCCATGGGAACCTGGGGAGGGTTCTCGAGGGCGTCGGTGATCACCGGTCCATAGACCGTTTCCCGCACCCGAAGGATCTCCTCCTTTCCCCCTTTGACCGGGATCCTCTCCTCCCGCACCCGGTAGGGAAGCACCTGGCCCCTGTAGCGGTACCCTTTCCCCCCCACGTCCTCCAGGAGGTAGAGGTCCTGTACATCCGCCCCCACGTTGGTGACCCCCCAGGCGATGCGGTCGTTGCGCCCGATGACGATCCCGGGAACCCCGGGGAGGCTGGCCCCGATAACCCGGTAGCCGGGGGCTTCAAGGGCCATGAGGAACCAGAGGCTGGGAGCCCCCAGGCGCAGGTGGGGGTCGTTGGCCAGGAAGGGCTTTCCCGTGACCGTGTGGCTTCCCGCCACCACCCAGTTGTTGCTGGCCTCCAGGAAACGGGGCGGGGCCATCCTAAGCAGGGCCGCCGGGGCTTCCTCCCGCTTCAGGGGAAGCTCCAGGTCCTCCCCTTGCAGGATGGTGGGGGCATCCTCCGGGTAAGGGGGAATGAGCTCCAAAAGCCTTTCCTGACTGATCCCCCGGGCCAGGAGGCGGTGGCGCAGAAGCTCCTCCTCCCAGTTCCCGGAAAGGTCAAAGCTCATCATCTTGGCCCAGACCAACACATCCGGCCCCGTCCAGGGCTCGGGGCGGAAGCCCAGGAGGCGGAACTCGGGGGGAAGAGGAGCCCCGCTTTGCAAAAAGGCGTTCACCCCGGCCACGTAGGCGTCCACCGCCTCTTTCTCCTCAGGGTAAAGCCGCTCGTAGGCGCTCTTTGCCGCCTGGTAAAAGCCCCAGGTGCGCAGGAAGCGGTCCTGGGCCCGGGTGGCCTCCCCCAGCACCTCGGAAAGCCTTCCCTGGCCCACCCGCCGCTGAAACTCCATCTGCCAAAGCCTTTCCTGGGCGTGAACAAAGCCCTGGGCGAAGAGGAGATCCTTTAGGGTCTGGGCCCGGATCCGCACCACCCCCCGGGCATCCCGCCCCACCTCCACGGGTGCGGAAAGCCCCTTCAGAACCATCCGCCCTTCCGCCTGGGGCAGGGAGGCCCGCAGGGTGACATAGGCCGCCAGAACCACCCCCAAAACCGCCAGGATGGCCAGGCCCAAAAGCCAGGCAAAAACCCGCAAAAGGCGTTTCATAGTTGGACCGAGTATACCACTATCATAGGAATCATGAGGCTGGTGTTCGTGGAAAACGGGCCCATCCGCTTGGAAGGCCAGCGCATCGTGGTGCGCATCGGGGGACGGGAGGAGGTTCGAGAGGGAAGGGTTTCCCTTTGCCGCTGCGGGGGATCGGGGAACAAGCCCTTCTGCGACGGCACCCACAAGCGAATCGGCTTCCAGGCCCCGGGAGGGGAGCTGGAGATGGGGGACTGACCCGCTGGTCAATTTCCGCCTCGAGGGGTAAACTCCGGTAGCCATGGGCGAGATGCGCTATCGGAAACTGGGCAAATGGGGGCTTAAGGTCTCGGAGATCTCCCTGGGGGCCTGGGTCACCTTCGGGGACGTGGTGAAGGACAAGGAAACCATCCGGGAGATCGTCAGGATCGCCTATGAGGGAGGGGTGAACTTCTTCGACAACGCCGACGTCTACGCCCGGGGGTTGGCGGAGGAGATCATGGGGGAGGTGCTCAGGGAGTTTCCCCGGCACACCCTGGTTCTCTCCACCAAGGCCTACTGGCCCATGTCGGAGGACCCCAACGACCGGGGCCTTAGCCGCAAGCACCTTCTGGAGAGCATCACCAAAAGCCTGAAGCGGCTAAAGACCGACTACGTGGACATCTTCTTCGCCCACCGCTATGACCCCGAGGTCCCCATGGAGGAGATCGTCCACACCATGCACACCATCGTGGAGAAGGGCTACGCCCTCTACTGGGGCACCTCGGAGTGGCCCGCCGCCCGGATCGCCGAGGCGGTGACCTTCGCCAGGGAAAACGGCCTCCACCCCCCCATCGTGGAGCAACCCCAGTACTCCATGCTCTACCGGGAGCGGGTGGAAAACGAGATCCTCCCCGAGGCGGAGCGCTTCGGGATGGGCCTCGTGGTGTGGAGCCCCTTGGCCCAGGGGATGCTCACGGGCAAGTACGACGAGGGCATTCCCGAGGGTAGCCGCTTCGCCCGCTACGACCAGTTCCGGGAGCGCTACTTCACCGAGGAGAACCGCCAGAAGGTGCTCAAGCTCAAGGCGGTGGCCGACGAGCTCGGCCTCACCCGCACCCAGCTCGCCTTGGCCTGGGTGCTGAGGCTTCCCGGGATCAGTAGCGCCATCACCGGGGCCACCCGGCCCGAGCAGATCAAGGAAAGCCTGGGAGTCGCCGGGGTGGACCTGCCCAAGGAGGCCCTGGAGCGGATTGAGGCCATCCTCAAGGGGGAGGCCTAGGGGGCTTAAGGCCAGGTCCAGGTGGAGGAGGTAGCGGGCCTGGCCCTCTTCCTGGCGAACCGGAAAGAGGGCGGCGCCGTTCTGGCAAAGGAGGAGCCCGCGCCCCCGACGTGATCGGGCCCGGACGCCGGAGCAAGGCCAAGGGGTGCCCCTGCAATGTGCCTCCCTTCCCTCCCAAGGGAAGGGGGAGCCTGTAGGTTTCCCCTATGGGGAAGCCTCTCCTCGCCCCGGCCCTCCGCCTCCTGGAGGAGGGGAAGGACGGGGAGGCCCTGGCCCTTTTGCAAGGCGCCCAAGAGGACCTCCCGGAGGCGGAACGCCTGGCCCTTTTAGGTTTCGTGGAGGCCCGCAAGGGGAACTCGAGCGCCTACCGGGCCCTGGCCTGGGAGGCCGCCCAGAGGGCCCAGACCCCCCTCACCCTCTACCACCTGGGCCTGGCCCTTCCCCCAAGGGCGGGGGCCTTGGCCCTGGAGGAGGCCCTAAGCCGCTTCCAGGGGGACGCCAAGGGGGAGGCCCGGCTCCACCTGGCCCTGGCCATGGCCCTGGAGCGCCTGGGCCGGCCCGAGGCCCTGGCCCACGCGGCCCTCGCCCGCCTCAAGGACCCCTCCCCCTGGACCACCTTGCATCACTTGCGCCTCGAGCTCTTCTTCGGCACCACCCCCCTCCCTTCGGTCCTGGAGGAGGCGGAGCCCTTTTTGCCCCACCCCTTCCCCGGGGTGCGCCTCCTCGCGGGGCACACCCTGGCCCTGGCCCACCTCCTCCGGGGAAACCGGGGGAGGGCGGGGAACCTCCTCCGGGGCCTCATCCCCCTCCTGGCGCCGCCAAGCCTCGCGAGCTTCCTCGTCCTTGGCGCCCTGGCCCTGGACCCCCCGGAGGTCCGGCTTCTCCTAGAGGGGGCCCAGGTCTTCCTCCCCCGGGAGGGCTGGCCCTGGGGGTTTTACCTCCTCGCCCGGGGGCTTGGAGAGGGGGATGAGGCCTGCCTTCTCGCCGCCCACGGCCTTTTGCGGGAAGATGGGGCCCTCTACGCCCTCCTGGCCGAGTCCCGCTTAAAGGCCCTTGGCGTGGAGGTGGAAGCCCCCCTGGCCCCGGGGCTTGCCCCCGGCCTCCGCCCGGAGGCCCGCGCCTTCCTCCTGGGCCAGGCCGAAGCGCCCCTCCTTCGCCTCCTTGGGGAAGGCCCCCTTCCCTCCCTAGGCCCCAGGGGCACCGAGGCCTTGGCCCTCCTCCTCGCCCACAAGGAGGGCCTCTCCGGAGAGGCCCTGGCGGAGGCGCTTTACGGGGAGCCCAACCTGGGGGCTCTGAAGGCCCTCCTCCACCGCCTGCGGGGAAAAGGCCTCCGGGTCTCCTGCGCTCCTTACCGCCTGGAAACCCCTCCCCCCTCGGACCTTTCGGCCTTCCTAAAGGCCCTCTCCCAGGGGGATCTGGAAGGGGCCCTAGCCCTCTACCGGGGCCCCCTCCTCCCCTGGAGCCAGGCCCCAGGGGTGGAGGAACTCCGCCTGGAGCTGGAGGAGGCCCTGAGGCAAGCGGTGCTCGCCAGCGGGAGGCTAGACCTCCTCCTCACCCTGGCGGAGCGCCTGGGGGAGGACCTGGAGCTTTGGGAGGCCCTCCTGGAGAGGCTTCCCCCCGAAGACCCCCGCCTCCCCATCGCCCAGGCCCGGGTGGCGAGGCTCCGCCGGGAGTACGGGGTGTGAGGCCGGGGGAAAGCAGTTGGGGTCCCAGCAGGCCAGATGGGGCTCGGAAGGCCGTAAGAGGAGCCAGGCCAGGAGGAGGAGAAGAACCTTGCCCCTCATGCCCCCAGGGTGCCACGAGGAGGGTTACGCGGGGGGCCAGAGGTTACGCGAGGTTACGCGGGAGGCCAAGCGTGGAACCCCTTCCACGTAACCCTGCGTAACCTTCCCCTTGCTACTTTGGGGGTACCCGGAAGGGGAGCACCCCTTCCCAGGGGTACAAGGAGAGATAGGGCATGAAAAGGTTGGTGATGCTCAGCGGTGGCCTAGACTCCAGCGTTCTCCCTGTACAAGCTCAAGAAGCAGGACGGCTTAGAAGGTCTCGCGGCGGTTTACTTGGACCTGGGTACGCCTCCCACCCAAAAGGAGTGGAGGGCAGCGGAAAAGGTGGCTTCGCGCCTTGGCGTTGCCATTTACCGGAACCGCGTGCCTCACTTTGAGCTCGGAGATCGTCTTTTCAGCCCACCGGAGCTGGCTTTCCCTGGAAGGGAATCGATACAGGCTGGCTGGACAGACCCTTGTACGATGACCCCCATCACGGGATCCCTAGCGGCCAAAATGGGCGTGGAGGAAGTCTACCTGGGCGTCATCAAGGACGATTTTGCTTCTCACCCCAGGCTGGAGGCGTACCTTGCCCTCGTGAAGAAATTTTTGGAGTTTAACCAAGTTCAACTCAAGATGCCCCTTTCAGGGCTTACCAAGCAAGAAGTGGTGGCTCTGGGCCACGAGCTCGGAGTGCCGCTTGAAGAAACGTGGAGTTGCGTTGCCTCAGGGGAAGCCCCGTGTGGGGCATGCAACCCTTGCATTGCCCGTGAAGAAGCCTTCGCTCTTGCGGACGCTAAGGCCCTAGCCCGGTGATCCACGACGAGATCAAGCCCACCGTAGAAGCCCGCAGCTTAGGGGTGACCTTCCGGAGGGCTAAGGAGGAAGTGCAGGCCCTCCAGGGGGTCACGTTTCGCCTTGGTCCCGGGGAGGGCCTGGCCCTTCTTGGAGGGAACGGGGCTGGCAAGTCCACCCTGATCCGGGTTCTGGCTGGACTTCTCCTGCCCAAAGAAGGAGAAGCCCGGCTTTGGGGGTTGGATCCCTGGCGCTTCCGCACCCGGCTGGCCCGCCGCTACGGGCTTGTTCTGGGCGGGCGATCCCGCCTTTCGCCCCTGCTTTCCGTGGAGGAAAACCTAAAGCTCTGGGGAGCGCTCTACGGGCTTTCCCGGGCGCACACCAGGCGTAGGATCCAGGAGGTGGCGGAGGCCCTGGGCCTCACCTCCCTCCTCGGGGTTGCCGCCTCCCGCCTTTCCCTGGGACAACGCAACCGGGCGGAACTGGCCTTGGCCCTCCTACCCGAACCGGAGCTCCTCCTTTTGGACGAGCCCTTTATCGGATTAGACGCCTTGGGGCGCAAATCTGTTTTAGGGCTCCTACAAACCCTTAAGGCCAACCGGGGTACTACCCTCATCCTGGCTTCCCACGAGCTCTCGGGAGTGGAAGGGGTCCTGGAGCGAGCCCTGGTGCTGCGGCGCGGGAAGGTGGCCTTTCTAGGGGACCTCGCCACCCTCCGAAGGGGTTTGAACTTCCGCCGCGTCAGGGTGCTCTTCCAGGATCCCTTCCAGGGAAACCCTCCCCCAGGGGCCAACGTTTCCGAGGGGGGGTATGTTCTAGAAGCTAAGGTTGCCCCGGAGGAAATTCCTAGCTTCTTATCGCAGATGCTGGCCCTCGGGAGCATGCGGGAAGTCTCCGTCCAGGAACCCAGCCTGGAGGAGGTGATGGAGGAGTGGCTTCGCACCTAGCCGTCCTGGGATTCCATCTCAAGGAGGCCTGGCGGGGTTGGCCGGGAATGGCACTATACCTCGGCTACACCTTAATCGTCTATGTAGTGCTTTTTTCCCTTTGGGGAAGCCTGGAAGCGCCGCCGTGGGTCCTAGGGTACCTCTGGGCGGCAGAGGCCCTCTACATGGGGATACCCAGGTTTTGGGGCCAGCTTCACCAGGAGGCCCAGAGGGGAGAGTTAGGCCTACGCCTGGCCCTTCCGTACCCCTTTGTCTTCCTTCGCTTTCAACGCTACTTGGCCACCGCCCTCCTTCAGATCCCTTTGGTGGCCGCCGTGGGGGGCGCGGTCATTGGGGCGCTAGGACTATCTGCCTCCCTAAGCCTTTGGAGCCTTCCGGCCTTGGCTTTGGGCCTCATCCTGAACTTCCTTTTGGAACTCACCTTCGCCTTGCTGACCTTTCGGTCTACCTCACCCATGGCCCTGGGAGTCCTCCTGGAGATGTTGCGGCTCTTGGGGGGAGCCGTGGTGCTGCCCTTGGAGTTTTGGCCCGAAGGTGGAGCCCTCCTCCTCCAACCTCTGGCCGCGACCTTCTACCTGCCGGCCCGTGTGGCCGCTGGGGGTGAACCGGTTTGGCTTCTGGTTAGCCTGTGTTGGATCCTGGTTTTCCTAGGGCTTCTGGCCCGCCTTTTTCCTCGAGCCCTGGCCGCTTTATCGGAAAGAGGGGAGGTGTAGATGGAGGCCTGGTCTCGGTGGTTTAGAGCCTGGCCTTTGCTGCTGAGAGGCCGTTTCCTAGAGGCGTGGCAGGACTCCACGGGCTTCTGGGCAAGCATCCTGGCTAGAGGGATCAACAACAGCCTCTGGCTCTTGGTCTTTTACCTCTTCTTCCTGCGCTTCCCTGAGGTACGGGGCTTCCGCTTTGAGGACCTAGTGCTCACCTGGGCGATGGCCTTTGGCGCCTTGGGGCTTTTGCAGGTGCTCTGGGGCGGGGTGTTGGGCCTAGCCCGTTTGGCGGAAACGGGGGAGCTAGAAGTCCACCTTGCGCTTCCCGTTCCTCCCTTGCCCTACCTCCTTTCCCTTCGCCTCCAGCCCACAGGTCTAGGTGACCTTCTTTGGTCCATGGGGACCCTGGTATTCCTCGGCGTGAACTGGCTCTACGCCCTATGCGCCCTGATAGGAGCTTCCCTAGTGGCCTTGGGCTTCTTCCTCGCCTTGGCCTCCCTATCCCTCTGGGGCCTCAGGGTGCAAAGCCTGCTCCCGGTGGCCTACGCCGGGCTCGTTCAGTTTGCCACCTGGCCTCCCAACGTGTACAAACCCGCCATCAAGGCGCTTCTGCTTAGCCTGATCCCGGCCCTCTGGTTGGGACCGCTACCGGCAAGGGCCGTTGTTGAAGGTTCTGGCCTCCTCACGCTTTGGGCCTCTGGCCTCGGATTCCTCGCCTTGGGAAGTGTAGGCTTCTGGGTAGGCCTGCGCCGCTACGTCGCCCCAGGAGGGTAGGAATGTTCGTGGGGGAAAAAGTCCGCTTAGATCCGATACAGCGAGCTCATCTGCCAAAAATCATCGCATGGATGTACAAGGAGGAGGTTATCGCACGCGCCTTCTTCGGCGACCCCTTGCCCAAATCGCTGGAGGAGATGGAGGCCTGGCTTCAGCAGTTGCGAGCCAACCCCAACGCCAGGGTCCTTGCCGTGGTCTACCGCGAAACAGAGGAGATCGTAGGCGAGGTCGCCCTTCAACCGATAGACTGGCGAAACCGCTCCACCTTTTTTGCCGTCATCCTGGGCGAAGAGTCTAGGCGGGGTGAAGGCTTGGGAACCGAGACCGCGCGCCTGGCGCTTCGGTACGCCTTTGAGGGGCTAAACTTAAACCGCGTGGAAGCCAATGTGCTCAGTTCTAATGAAGCCTCTATCCGCCTGCTAAAACGGGTCGGTTTTACGTGGGAGGGGAAGCGGAGGGCCGCCGTTTGGAAATCCGGGCAGTGGGAAGACATGGAAATCTACGGGATAACGGCAAGAGAATGGTACGAAAGCCAGGAAAGTGGCTCCGGAGGGCCTAAATTGAGGGTCAGCCATTAGAGGGCGACGCGGATGCAAGGAGGTGCAGGAGGTTAAGGCCGGCGGCCGGACGCAGGAGGGCCACATGAGGTCCTTTTCTTGGAGCCTTTCAGCTTGCGGGCGAGGTACCTTTTAGCCGAGTCGTTAGGCGTCTTCGGGGGGAGCCTGGCCTTCACAGGCCTCGGGCTCCTCCTGGGCCTTGAAGGAACGACCTGGACCCTGGCCCTCTTGGCCGCTCTCCCCTACTTCACCCTGCCCCTGGACCTCCTCGCCAGCCTCCTCCTGGACCGGCTGGACCGCAGGACCCTCCTCCTCGCAGGGGTCTGGCTTAGAGCTGGGATCCTGGGCCTCTTCGCCCTCCTTCCCAAAGAACCCCTCTTCCTCCTCCCCCTGGCCTTCCTCTTCCAAGCCGTCTTGGCCCTGGACCTCCCCGCCTGGCATGCCCTCCTGGTCCGCCTGGCCCAGGGCAGGCTAGAAAGGGAAGGAGGGAGGCTTCAAGCGGCCCAGCTCCTCGGGGACGGCCTGGGGGACCTCCTGGCCCCTCCCCTCCTGCTCCTGGCCAAGCCCCTACCCTTCGCCCTGGGAGGCCTCCTCCTCGCGGGGGAGGGCCTTCTCCTCCGGGACCTCCCCGCCTACCCGCCCCCACGGGCGGCGAAGGGGGAGGGTCTTACCTTGAGGGCCCTTCTCGCGGGGCTCGCCTTCCTCCTCGAGGACAGGCGGCTCCTTCCCCTTACCCTCTACGCCCTGGCCCTGAGCTTCCTCTCCGGGCTAGCTCTGGCCCTCCTGCCCCTCCTGGCCCTGGCCCAGGAGACGCCCCCTGCCCTCTACGGCCTCTACCCCTTGGGCCTCTCCTTAGGGGGCTTCCTGGGAAGCCTCGCGGCGGGGAGGGTAGGGCCTTGCCTGGGGATTTGGGGCGGGCACGGGCTGAGGGTCTTGGGGCTTGCCCTCCTCCTCCTGCCCTTTCCTTTCGGGCCTCTTGGCGCTTTCCTTGTGGGCGGGGGCGGTGCCTTAAGCGGGGTCCACCTACGGGCCTACCGGCAGCGCCTCGCGCCGGAGGCCCTCCTGGGCCGGGTGCAGGCGGGGGCGGTAGCCCTTCTCTCCCTGGGGAGCCTCCTCGGCACCCTCCTGGCGGGGGGCTTGGGAACCCTTGGCCCCCGGGTGCCCCTCCTTACCGCCCTCCTGGGCCTCCTTCTCCTCCTGCCCTTGGCCTTGGGGCCCATAGGGTGCGGGCGGCTCCTCGCCTTGAGGGAGGGGAGGTCCCCGTGAGTCTTCCCCTCCTCCTCCCCCTCGCCCCCCGGCGGGAAGGGGGTGGCGGTGAAAGGAGGCTAGGTCTCGCCGGCAAACGCGGCTTTGTGGCGCCGGAATGGGGGCCGTGGTAAAGTGAGAAGGGAATGGTAAAGTCCAGGGTAAGCAGTAAAGGGCAGATCACCCTTCCCAAGGCGATCCGGGAGGCCCTTGGCCTCCGCCCGGGAGAAGAGGTGGTCTTTGAGCTCCGGGAAGGGGGGGCCTTTCTCCGCCCCCGGCGCCGCGTACCCCTGGAGGCCTTGCTCGGGCGCCTGAAGGGCAAGCGGGGGTTCCCCGGGGAAGAGGCGGAGAGGCGGGCGCGGGAGGAGGCGTGGAGGGAAGGGGCTTGAAGCCCTACTATCTGGACACCTCCCTGATGCTCCGCCTCCTGACCGGGGACCCTCCAGAGCTTGCCGCCCAAGCCCTGGAGGTGTTTCGCGGGGCCGAGGAGGGGCGCTACACCCTGGCCGTCCACCCCTTGGCGGTGGCCGAGGCCTTCTACACCCTGGTCTCCTTCTACGGGGTGGGGCGGGCCGAGGCGGCGGGGGCCCTCTTGGACTTACTGGACCGGGAGGGGGTCCTTCTGGAAGACGAGGAGGACCTCCGCCCCGCCCTGGAGGAGGCCGGGAAGGAAGGGCTCAGCCTGGTGGACGCCTTCTTGGCTCAACGCGCCCGCAGGCAAGGGGCCGGGCTCGCCACTTTGGACCGCAAGCTGCGAAGGCGGGCCGGGGTAGAGCTGCTTCCCTAGGATTCGGCCTGTTCCTCGCCAGAAGCTATCCCCCCAAGACCCCCGCCTCCCCATCGCCCAGGCCCGGGTGGCGAGGCTCCGCCGGGAGTACGGGGTGTGAGGCCGGGGGGACGCAGTTGGGGTCCCAGCAGGCCAAAGCGGGCCCGGAAGGCCGGGCCAGGAGGAGAAGCCAGGCCAAGAGCAAAAGCCAAAAGACTTTGCCCCTCATGCCCCCAGGGTGCCACGGGGAGGGTTACGCGGAGGGCCTGGGGTTACGCGAGGTTACGCGGGAGGCCAGGCGTGGAACCCCTTCCACGTAACCCCGCGTAATCTTCCCCCTGCTACCCTGGGGCTAACCCGTAAGGGGGTAAAGGAGATGCTCAAAGAAGTGCAGGAGGTCAAGGTCGGCGGCCGGACGCGGCGGGTTTACGTGAGGCCCTTCGCCTGGGGTTTGAAGAATCCCTCCCACATGGAGTGGACCCCAGACGGCAGGCTTTTGGTTTCCGAACACACTGCGGGCACTGTTCGGGACATTACAAAAGGGGGGGACGCTTCGGAGGCTAAACCTTTGGTGTACAATCTACAGGGTCCCGCTGCTATTCGCCCTACTGAGGACGGCAAGGTTCTCGTTGTGGAAACGTGGGGAGGAGCTATTGCGGATATCGCCGGAGGGGGTGATGCAACAAAACTACCTAAATTAGCCGAAAACCTAAAGGGCCCCTACACCCTAGCCGTGCTGAACCTAGGGAAAAAGGGGGAGACCTTTTTT
>NZ_ATNI01000081.1:0-162095 GCF_000511705.1 Thermus sp. NMX2.A1 | reverse complement strand
GACCGCTCATCACGGCCTCTAACTACCTATCCTCCACCCCAGCTTTCAAGATCCCCCGCCGCCCCTTCAGGCAGCGCAAAGAAAAAACTACCAGACCAAAACAAGACTGTCAAGGGGGGTGGAGGCTTTTCGGGTAAGCTAAGGCCGTGCGCGGCCTGCTGGTACGGCTTCTCCTCAACACCCTGGCCCTTTGGGTGGTGAGCCTGGTGTACCCGGGGGTTTCCTTCGCCCGGGAGGCAGGGCTTTTGGACTACTTGGTGGCGGGTGCGGTATGGGGGCTGGCCAATGCCTTACTGCGGCCCCTTCTCCTTTTCCTGACCCTGCCCTTAAACCTCATGACCCTGGGGCTCTTCACCCTGGTGGTCAACGGCATCGTGCTTTACCTGGTGGCCGAGGCCACGGCCCTTCAGGTGCCGGGCTTTGCGGAAGCCCTCATCGGGGCCTTGATCCTTTCCCTGGTAAGCCTTCTTCTCAGCTGGCTTTTCCGCGACTAGCGGTTTTCCATCACGTAGCGGGAAAGCTCCTCGATCAGGACCTCCTGCTCGGTGATGATGGCCTTGACCGCATCCCCGATGGAAACCACCCCGACCACCCTGCCCTCTTCCAAGACGGGAAGATGCCGCACCCGGTGCTCGGTCATCAGGCGCATGGCCTCTTGCAAGGTGGTTTCGGGAGTCACCGTGATCACCTCGCGGGTCATGACCTCCTCCACCAGGGTGTCCTTGGAAAACCGGCCCAGGAGGACCAGCTTCCGGGCATAGTCCCGCTCGGAGAAGATCCCGAGAAGCCTCTCCCCCTCCATGACCAGGAGGGCCCCGATGTCGTGCTCCGCCAGCTTGCGCAAAGCCTCCAGCACCGTGGCCTGGGGGTGAACGCTATAGACCCCTCCCCCCTTGCGCAACAGGACCTGCCGAACGGTCATAGAACCCCCCTTCCTTTAGGGGTTCATTATACCAGACCGAGCAAGCGCTTATCGCACGGTGAGGACCGGCCCCACCGCATGGCGCACCACGTATTCGGCGGTGCTCCCCAGGACCAGGCGGCGCACCGGCGCTCCCAGGGCCAGAAGATCCGAGGGGGTTTGCAGGGACAGAAGATGCTCTGCGGGATCGCCCGAGAAGGCCAGGGACTCCACCCGGATCCCCTGGTCCTGCAGGTAGGTCTGCGCCTCGAGGGCCCAGGTCCCTGCCTGCACCGGATCGTCGTGCACGCTCACCACCCGCACCAAAAGCCCCAGGGGTTTGGCCAAACCGGCTAAGGTGTGCAAGGCCCGCACCGCGCTTTCCGAAGCGTTGTAACCCAGGATGGCCCCTTGTATCTCCACGTAGTCGGTGGGGGCCACCAGAACCGGGGTCGGCGAGGTTCTTAGCACCCTATCCACGGTGCTTCCCAACCCCACGAAGCTTCCCCCATGGGCTTCCCCGCTTCGGCCCATGACCAGGAGGTCTGCGGTGCGGGCATGGCGCAGGATCACCTCGTGGGGTAACCCGGTTTCCATGAAGACCTCCACCTGAAGCCCCGCCTCCTCGGCACTTTTGCGAATGCGCTCCAATAAGGCCTCGCCATGGGCGGAAAGGGCCTTTTCCAGCTCTTCCCGGTAGGCGGGCACGGGCACGGTAAGGGCCCCGAAGTCCATGAGCTCCAGCACCCGGATGAGGCGGGAATCCCGGACGTAGAGGGCCACCAACTTGGCGGAAAGCTTGTAGCAAAGCCACTCCGCCAGCACCTCCGCCCCCCGGGCCTGGGGAGAGCCATCTGTGGCCAGAAGGATCCTCATGGATCCATCTTACGGCCCTCAGGCCCAGCCCCCGGTTCCCGTACCCCCTGGGCCAAGGCCCAGGCGGGCAGGATCAAGGCCCCCAGGGCCAGGAGAACCGGCATCACGCCAAAGACCTCGATCCAGTGGCCTATGGGGGCGTAGAAGAGCCCGGCGAAACCCCAGGTGAAGCCCATGAGAAGCCCGGAAACCGTGGCCGTTTGGCCCGGTTCCAGCTCCTGGGCCAAGGCCACGGCCACCGGGATCCCCGCGTTCATCAAGGCCCCGGTCAGGGCCAGAAGGACCAGGTAGGGCGCACCCCCGGGAGGCAGGAAAAGAAGGCCCAGGTACAGGGGAAGCCCAAAGGCCAGGGTCCCCACCAAAACCGCCTTCCGCCCCAGGCGGTCGGAAAGGGTACCCCCAAGGAAGGTACCCAGGGTGGCGGAGAAGCTATAGGCGGAAAGGCTTAAGGCGATGTACGCATCGGAAAGGCCCCTTTGGGTAAACCAGTAGGGCAAGGTGGTGGAAAAGCTCATAAACACCAGGCTCCTTAAGGTGGCCATCCCCCATAGGCGGGCCACATCCCCGCGAAAGACCCTCAGAAAGTCCCTGAAACCCGCGGGCTTTCCCTGGCGCCGAACGGGGGGCAGGCGCAGGAGGAGCAGGGCCGGCACCAGGGCGAGCGGGGTTAACCACACTAGGCCCCCAAGCCCCCAGGCCCCCACGGCGAACAAGGCCACCACCGGTCCCAGGGAAAGACCCAGGTACCCGGCGGACCCGAAAAAGGAAAGCCAAAAACCCCTCCGCTCCCTGGGGGCAAACTCCCCCACCAGGCTGGCCCCCGAGGCGTGGAAAAGAGCCGAACCCAAGCCGGCAAGCCCCAGGACCAAAAGCAGTACCTCGAACCGAGGCCATAGGCCCAAAGAGCCCATGCCCAAAGCCACCAGCACCGGCCCCAAGGCCGCCAAAAGCCTTCGGTCCAGCCGGTCGGCAATGAGGCCGGCCAGGGGCTGAAAAAGGCTACCCGTAAGGGAATACACGGACACCAGAAGCCCCACCGTCCCAAGCCCTACCCCAAAGTGGGCCATCAGCTTGGGCAGAAGGGGTGTGAGGAAGTTGGAAAAGAGGTCGTTGACCGTGTGAAGCCAGGCCAGGAGAAGCGGCAGCACCCTCCCATGCTAAACCCCTTTCTCATGGGGAGTGTGTTACAATCCCTTCGTGCTTGTGGGCTTTCCGGTAGGCGGGGGAAAAAGAAAAATGGCGCGCCCGAGAGGACTCGAACCTCTGACCTTCGGCTCCGGAGGCCGACGCTCTATCCAGCTGAGCTACGGGCGCACTCAGCGGGATGTATCCTAGCACGCTAAGGAGGAGGCGGTCAAGTGTTCGGTATCAGCAAGAAAGCCATCACCATCCTTTTCGGTCTTCTGGCCTTGGCCTTCGCCGTGGGGGCCATCCTCCTCTTCACCCCGCAGGCAGGGCAGCAGGCACGGGGCAAACCCGTGCTGTGGGTGAACGGGAAGGCGGTTTACGAGCTGGACCTGCTCAGGCTCCAGGGGAACGACCCCCTTTACGCCGCAAACCCGCAAGGGCTCCTCAAGAACCTGGTGGACACCCATTTCCTGGAGCAGGTGATCCTCACCGAGGCCCTCAAACAGGACGCCGCCCGGATACGGGTGGGTAGCGCCGAGGTGCGCAAGGAGGTGGACCGCATCCGGGAACAGCTTGGCCTAAAGGACAAGAAGGCCTACGAGCAGTTCCTGAACCAGGTGGGGTACACGGATGCCCAGCTCAGGAGTGAGATAAAAACCCAGCTCCAGATCCAGAAGCGCCTCGAGCAGATCCGCTCCGCGGCCAAGCCCACCCCGGAAGAGGTGCGGTTTTACTTTGAGGTGCACCAGGAGGATTACAAGGGTGAGCCCCAGGTGAAGGCCCGCCAGATCGTGGTGGACGATGCCAAACTGGCGGCGGAGCTTCTGGCCAAGGCCCAGGCCGGGGAGGACTTTGCCGCCTTGGCCAAGCAGCACTCCAAGGTGGGGGCCGAGCAAGGTGGGGCCTTGGGGGCTGCTCCCGGAGAAAGCGAGTCCAAACCCGTGACCAAGGTGGTCTTCCCCGAGAAGGTGGCGGAGGCAGTCTTCGCCAAGCAGGGGCCTGGCCTGGTGGGACCCATAGAGGCTGGGGGCCGGTACTACCTGGTGAAGGTGGAGGAGTACCTGCCCCCCAAGGTGCCCACCTTTGAGGAGGTGAAGGAGCAGGTGGAGAAGGATGCCCAGGAGGCCAAGGGGAACGGGGCCCTCGAGGCCTACCTGGAAGACCTCCGCCGGAAGGCCCAGGTGCGCTTCGCCGAGGATAGCCCCTACAGCTACAAGAACCCTCCCGTGGCCAAGGTGGGCGACAGGGAAATCCTGCTGAGCGAGATTCTCCAGCCGGTTTTCTCCAACCAGCAGACCGCTGCCCTCATCCAGCAGGGCCTGGGGGAGCTGGCGGTGCAGTTCTTCCTGCCCCAGACCCTGGAAAGCCTGATCGACCGCGAGCTCCTGGTGGAGGCCGCCAAGAAGAGCGGCCAACCCTTCATCGGCTCCAAGGACCAGATCGCCCAGGCCTACCTCCTCTACGAAACCCGGGGCCTCACCGCCACCGAGGAGGAAGCCCGCAAATTCTACGCGGAAAACCCCGCCCTCTTCACCATCCCGGCCAGCGCCGAGGTGAGGGGGGTAGTCTTTAAGGCCGAGGCCAAGGCCAAGGCCTTCCGTGAGGCGGCTTTAAAAGGCGGCGATCTTCAGGCCCTGGCCAAGGCCCAGGAGGGTAGCGTCACCGAGTACGGCACCGTGAACCCCAACCAGCTCCCCGCCGTTTTGGACCGCCTGGTCTTCAAGGTGAAGGAAACCTTCCCCAAGGGTCCTTTGGGGGAGGTGAGCGAGGTGGTGAAGCTGGAAGATGGCACCTTTGCCGTGCTGATCATCAAAGACCGCAAGCCGGAGGTGCTCAAGCCCTTCGCGGAAGTGGTGGAGCAGGCTAAGGAAGGGGTCATCAACCGGAAGCGGCAGCAGCAGGCCCAGGCCCTCATTCAGGAGCTCCGTAAGGCCGCCAAGATAGAAAACCGCCTGAGCCAGGTGCTGGCGGAACTCACCCCCAAAACCCAGGAGCCGGCGAAATCCCCTACACAGGAGGCTCCCAAGGAAGCGCCTTCCAAGCCCTAGGCCGGAATAAACCCGCAGGGAGGCCCCAGGCGCCTGGGGCCTCCTGGGTTTTTTAAGATGGAAACATGGACCTCCTCAGGCTCCTCACCCTTTACTACGAAGAGCGCCCCGACCCCCAAAACCCCTTCGAGCGGGTGGCCTTCGGCACCAGCGGCCACCGGGGCACAAGCCTCAGGGGCACCTTTACCGAGGCCCACGTGCTGGCCATCGCCCAAGCCATCGCCGACCTCCGGGCCTCCTTTGGAGCCACCGGACCCCTCTTCCTGGCCAAGGACACCCACGCCCTCTCCGAACCTGCCTGGGCCACGACCCTCACCGTCCTCGCCGCCAACGGCATAGAGGTGCGCCTCGAGGAGGGCTACACCCCCACCCCCCTGGTTTCCCTGGCCATCCTGGAGCACAACGCCCACCACCCCGCCAAGGCGGATGGCATCCTCCTCACCCCCAGCCACAACCCCCCCGAGGACGGGGGGCTTAAGTACAACCCCCCTACCGGCGGCCCCGCAGACACCCGCATCACCAAGGCCATTGAGGAAAGGGCGAACGCCCTCCTTGCGGAAGGGCTAAAGGGAGTGAAGCGCCTTCCCCTGCGGGAGGCCCTGAAAAGGGCCAAGCCCTTTGACTACGTGGGGCTTTATGTGGAGAAGATCCGGGAGGCCGTGGACCTCGAGGCCATAAAGGTAGCTGGCTTGCGCCTCGGGGTGGATCCTTTGGGCGGCGCCAGCCTAAGGGTGTGGGAGCGGCTTGCCGAGGCCTACCGGCTCAACCTCGAGGTGGTCAACCCCACCGTAGACCCCACCTTCCGCTTCATGCCCCCTGACCACGACGGCAAGATTCGCATGGACTGCTCAAGCCCCTACGCCATGGCGGGCCTTCTGGCGCTGAAGGACCGCTTTGACCTGGCCATCGGCAACGATCCCGACGCCGATCGCCACGGCATCGTCACCCGAAAGGGCCTCATGAACCCCAACCACTACCTGGCGGCCGCCGTCTTCCACCTCTACACCACCCGCACCTGGCCGGGGGCCAAGGTGGGCAAGACCGCGGTGACCAGCGCCCTTCTGGACCGGGTGGCCAAGGCCTTGGGGCGGGAGGTCTACGAAACCCCCGTGGGCTTCAAGTACTTCGTGGACGGGCTCCTGGAAGGCTGGCTGGGATTCAGCGGGGAGGAAAGCGCCGGGGCCAGCTTCCTGCGCTTCGACGGCAGGCCCTTTTCCACCGATAAGGACGGCATCCTCCTGGGGCTTTTGGCAGCGGAGATCCTGGCCAAGCGGGAAAAGGGGCCCGACGAGCTCTACGAGGAGCTGGCCGTGCACCTGGGCCGGCCCCATTACGCCCGCAAGGACCTCCCCATCTCCCCCGAGACCAAGGCCAGGCTGGCCCGCCTTTCCCCTGAGGATGTAAAGGAAAAGGAGCTGGCAGGGGAGCCCATCCTGGCCATCCTCACCCGGGCCCCCGGCAACGGGGAGCCCCTGGGGGGGCTAAAGGTGGTAACGGAAAACGCTTGGTTCGCTGCCCGCCCCAGCGGCACCGAGGACGTGGCCAAAGTGTATGCGGAAAGCTTCAAGGGGGAAGGGCACCTAAAGGAGGTCCTCGAGGCCGCCCTGGCCCTGGTGGCAAAGACCTTGGGATTGAGTACCTAGCCCTTTACCGCCCCGGCGGTAAGCCCTGCCACGATCCGCTGCTGGAAGATGAGCACCAGCACCACCAGGGGCACGGTGACCACCACGCTGGCCGCCATGATGGAACCCCACGGGATCTCAAAGGGCGTGGCTCCCCCAAAGCTGGCGATGGCTGGGGGAACCGTCTTCACCTTATCCCCCACGGTAAAGGTGAGGGCGAAGAGGTACTCGTTCCAGGCGGCGATGAAGGCGAGAAGCCCCGTGGTCACCAAACCGGGGCCCGTAAGGGGAAGCATGATGCGCACCAGGGTCTGCAAGGGCGTGGCCCCGTCCACATAGGCTGCCTCCTCCAACTCCCTGGGTAGACCCTTGAAATAACCCACCAGCACCCAGACGGTAAAGGGCAGGGTGAAGAGAAGGTAGCTGAGGATGAGACCCAGGTGGGTGTTGAATAACCCCGCTTGGCGTAGCAGCATGAAAAGCCCCCCCAAGACCGCGATCTGGGGAAACATGGTCATGGCTAAGACCAAGTAGAGCACGGCATTCTTGGGAGGGAAAGGGAGCCTGCCCAAGGCGTAGGCCGCCAAAACCCCCAGGGTCAGGGAAAGCAGGGTCGCCCCCCCGGCCACCATCAGGGAGTTCAGGAGGTTTCGGCCAAAGTTGGCCTGGATGAAAACATTCCGGTAGTGGTCCAGGGTAAAGGGAAGAGGCAAGAGGCTGGGATTACTGGCGAAAAGGGCATCGGAAGGCTTAAAGCTAGAGATCACCGCCCAGTAAAACGGAAACACGCTATACACCACCACGAAGACCACCAGCAGGTAAAAGAGCAAGCGATTCCCCATGCGCAGAAAAGCCCTCATCGCAAGGCCTCCCTACCCAGGGTGCGCATATAGACCACCACGAAGAGGAAGATAAGGAGCAGAATGGCCACGCTTATGGCCGACCCATACCCCAGGTCCTGGAAGTCGATCAGGGTCTGGCGGTTGTACACGGCCAGGGTACGGGTGGCGGGGTTCACCCCGCTCATGACGAAGATGACGTCGAACACCCTCAAGGCATCCAGGGTGCGGAAGATGAGGGCCACCACCAAGGCAGGGGTAAGAAGGGGGAGGGTGATGGCCCAAAACTGCTGCCAACGGTTAGCCCCGTCGATGCTGGCCGCCTCGTAAAGCTCCTCGGGAATCAACTGCAGACCAGCCAGAAGCAGGAGGGCCATAAAAGGCGTGGTCTTCCACACATCCACGGCGATGATGGCGGGCAGGACCAGCTCGGGCCGGGCAAGGAAGGCCACCTTTTGCGAGAGGATACCCAGCTTTACCCCCAGGATGTTGATGATTCCATAGACGTCGTGGAGCATCCACTGCCACATCTTGGCGGAAACCACTGTGGGAATAGCCCAGGGAATGAGGATGGCGGTGCGTACCAGGCCCCGACCCTTGAAGTTGGAGTGAATAATCAAGGCGATGGCCAAACCCAAAAGGGTCTCTAGGCTAACGGAGACCACCGTAAACTTCACCGTGTTCCAAAGGGCCTGGCGAAAATCGGGGTCCTGAAGAAGGTACAGGTAGTTTTTGAAGCCCACAAACTCCGGGGGTTCCACAAAGGCGATGTCCGCCCGAAAGAAGGACCAGTAGAAAACCTGGGCCAGAGGATACCCCGCCACCAGCACCACCACCAAGAGGGTGGGGAGGACCAATAGCCAGGCCAGGCGTACCTGCCGTTGCGTCAACATGGTTTGCGGATAAGCCCCCGGGGGGAATCCCCCCGGGGACGGGAGGAAGGTTAGCGGAGGATGCGGCGGAGGCGCCCCTCGAGGTCCCGAACCGCCATCTCCCCGGTCTTCTTCCCGGTGAGGACGCTATGGACCTCGGTCCAGATGGCCTCGGACACCTGGTTGTACTTGGCCCCGGCCACATCGGAGGGCCGGGAAACCGCATTCTGGAAGACGGGAAGGAGGTCGCGGAACCAGGGGTTCCTGGCCAGGACACCCCGGTCGGTGTAGAGGGCCGGACGGGTGGGCAAACGGGAAAGCCGGATGGCGTTGTCCTTCTGCACCTCGTAGGAGGCCAGGTACCGCACCAGGTCGGCGGACTCCTTGGGATAACGGCTGTAGGCGGAAACCATGAGCTGCCAACCTCCCAAGGTGGCGGCGTTTGGGGCATCGGCTCCGCCCTTGGGAAGCACCGTGACCCCGAACTTGCCGCGGATGGCGCTTCCCTCCGCCTGGCCAAGGGCGTAGGCGTAGGGCCAGTTGCGCATGAAGAGGCTATTGCCCTGCTGCCAGACGTTCCTCGCCTCCTCCTCGGCATAGCTGGTGACCCCCGAGGGGGCAATGGTGCCCACAAAGCGGCGCACGGTGTTCAGGGCCAGGGCCGCACGACCGTTGTTGATGCTGATGGTGCCATCGGGCTCTATGATGCGCCCGCCCCTATGGGAGTAGATCCACTCCAAGGCGTTGCAGGTAAGGCCCTCATAAGCCTTGCCCTGGAACACGAAACCCCAAAAGTCACGGTTGCCTGCCTTGCGCTCGCCCTCCATCACCTTCTGGGCCATCTGCTCCAGCTCGGCCCAGGTGCGGGGTGGGTTCTTGAAGCCGTATTTGGCCAGAAGGTCTTTGCGGTAGTAGAGGATGCCCGCATCGGTAAAGAAGGGAATGGAGGTGAGCTTTCCCCGGATGGTGTTGTTCTGGACAATGCGGGGGAAGAACTCCTTGAGCTCATTATCCGAGAAGTACTGCTTAAGGTCAGCGGCATGGGGGGTCACGATGCCCGGCCAGATGACGTCGATCATGTACACGTCCACATCCGGGCTCTTGGCCGCCCAGTACTGCTGGTAGAGGGCCAGGCGGTCGTTGGTGTCCGCAGGGGAGTCGATGTACTCCACCCGGGTGCCCGTCTTCTTGCCCCAGGCCTCCACCATCTCCTTCATCCAACGGCCGCCCTCCCCCACCGCGGTGGAGTCCCCGGCCACCCGGATGACCGGGCCCGCCTGGGCCCGCACCAGAGCTGATCCCCAGAGAGCGCTGGCCGCCAACCCGACCCCTGCCTTCTTGAGAAACTCCCTACGCCTCATACAAACCTCCTGTGGAAGCTTTTCCAGGAGGATTTTAAACCTGGTCCACCCGGCCCGTCAAGCCCTGGAGCAGGCCCTTCCCTCAAAACGAAACCCCGGGGGTTCCACCCCCGGGACAACCAAGCCAGGGATTAGACGGCAGGGAAGGCGAAGCTTTCGTAACCCAGCTCCGCCACCGCAAACCAGCGGTACTGCTCCTCCCGGAACTTCTTCCAGGCGGTGTAGACCTTCCGGTAGGTGGCGTCCTTGGCCGCCTCCTCCTCGTACCAGTCAAAGGCTGCCTTCTGGGCCGCCTTCATTACGTCAGCGGGCCACTTGCGCAACCGCACCCCCGCCTTGATGAGCCGCTGGAGGGCAGGGGGGTTCACCTGGTCGTACTTGGCCAGCATGGACAGGTTGGCCTCGGCGGCCGCCACCTCGAGGGCCTGCTGGTACTCCTTGGGTAGCTTCCTCCACTCGTTCAGGTTCACGTAGAAGGAGAGCTGGGGACCGGGCTCGTGCCAGCCAGGGTAGTAGTAGTACTTGGCCACCTTGTAAAAGCCCAGCTTCTCGTCGTCATAGGGGCCCACCCACTCGGCGGCGTCCACCACACCCCGCTCCAGGGCCGGGTAGATGTCCCCACCCGCCAGCACCTGGGGCACCACCCCAAGCCGGCTCATCACCTGGCCGCCCGGGCCGGGGATACGCATCTTGAGGCCCTTGAGATCGGCCACGCCCTTGATCTCCCTGCGGAACCAGCCCCCCATCTGGGCCCCGGTGTTGCCGCCGGGGAACTGGATGATGCCAAAGTCGGCAAAGATGGGGCGGAAAAGCTCAATACCGCCGCCATAGTACATCCAGGCGTTCTGCTGCCGGGCGGTGAGGCCGAAGGGCACTGCGGTGTCAAAGGCGAAAACCGCTGCCTTGCCCACGAAATAGTAGCTGGCGGTGTGCCCCACCTGGATCGTGCCCTGCTGCACGGCGTCCATCACCTGGAGCCCAGGCACGATCTCCCCTGCCTGGTAAGGGCGGATCTGGAAGCGGCCGCCGGTGAGGGTGGAAACCCGCTCCGCCAGCACCTCCGCTGCCCCATAGATGGTGTCCAGGCTCTTGGGGAAGCTACTGGCTAGCCGCCACCTCACGCTGGGCTGGGCCTGGGCAAAGACTGGGCCAAAAGCTGCGCTGGCCGCTACGCCGATACCTGCCTTCTTCAAGAAGTCACGCCGCTTCATTGTTGACCTCCTTAGCGGTCCGGGGGGATTATACCCCACCTAGGAGTGGAAAGCGCAAGCCCCCTTGCAAGTTTTTGCGGTCAGCGTATGTAGAAGTAGGTCTCTGCCACCTGGTAACGGCGGGCTCCAGAGGTTTCCAAATAGACCCTTAGCCGGGCATCCCAGTCGGTGTATACTCCTTCCAAGCGCAGGCTCCCGGGATGGGTATCCGTGTAGATGGCCCGCACCCGCTGAAGCCCTCGAGGGGGCGTGACCGTATAGCGGTAGGCCCCCGGGGGAAGCACATGGGTGCCCCGGCCCAGGTAAAAACGGTCAAACTCGTAGGTACGCCCGTCGGGATCTATGGCCACCAGGCTTATCCAACCGGGATCCGCCAGGGTGAGGAAGAAGCGCACCTCCTCCCCCACGTAGTAGGTGGCCCCCGCTCCCCGATCCGGCTCGAAGCGCAGGATGGCCGGAGTGAAGTCCAGGCGGTAGCTTACCGTCACCCCCTCGAGGGTCACGGTGCAGGCGGAAAGTAGCCCCGCCAAAAGAATCCCCAAAAGCCGCATACCCACCTCCTTCTCCTCAAGCTTATCTCCAAGGGGACCTACTCCCCTTCAGGAAACCTTAAGGGAGCCTGGGCCACTGGGGAAAAGCGCCTACGGTGCACGGGGGATGGCCCCAGGGCCTGGAGGGCCCTTTGGTGCTCTGGGGTGCCATAGCCCTTGTGCCGAGCAAAACCGTAGCCCGGGTAAAGGCGGTCCAGCTCCTCCATGAGCCGGTCCCGGTGCACCTTGGCCAGGATGCTGGCAGCAGCCACGCTGGGGCTTTTTTGGTCCGCCTTGGGAGGGGCCAGGAGGGGCAAGGAAGTGGCCACCTGCAGGTAGTCGGTGACCAGGGCCTCAGGGCCAGGGTGCAACCGATCCAAGGCCCTCCTTGCCGCAAGAAGGGTGGCCTTTAAGACCCCAAGCCGGTCCACCTCGGCCACCTCCACCACCTCGAGGGCGTAGGCCAGGGCCACCCGCTTGACCTCCTCCGCCATCCGGACCCGCATCTTTGGGGTAAGGAGTTTGGAATCCCGGAAAGGGTAACGCCCGCTAGGGGAAAGGTCCAGTGGCGGCAGGATCACCGCCCCCACCACGATGGGGCCGGCCCAGGCTCCCCGGCCCGCCTCGTCTATCCCGGCCACCCTAAGCCCCAAGGACCAGAAGGGGGCCTCGAGGTCCATCCCTGCATCCTCCCTAGCCAACCTAGGCCCTTCGGGCCCCTTATCCTCCCCCATCCCCTGGCATTATGCCCCAAGCCCAGGGTTGGCACTCCCGTATATACTCTGGATAGAGTTTGTTTATGCGCCCCCTCGCCCTCCTTAAGGTATCCACACTAGCCCTAGGCCTCGCCCTGGCCCAGGAGGTTGTGGTCCAGACCCCCTTGGGCCTGGCTTTGGGCCAGGTGGAGAAGGGAGCCATTGCCTTCTACGGCCTGCCCTATGCGGAGGCGGGCCGCTTCCAAGCTCCAAAGCCCGTGGCCTCCTGGCCCAAAGGGGTGGGCAGGGAAAGGGTGGCCTGTCCCCAGACTCCAGGAACCACCGCCCGGCTAGGGGGGTACATCCCCCCGCAAAAGGAGGACTGCCTGGTCCTAAACCTCTTCCTGCCCCTAAGGCCCCCGCCCCCAGGGGGGTTTCCCGTCATGGTCTTTCTGCACGGGGGAGGCTTCACCTCAGGAAGTGCCGCCGAGCCCATCTACGGGGGGCACCTCTTGGCCCAGGAAGGGGTGGTGGTGGTCTCGGTGGACTACCGCCTAGGGCCCCTGGGATTTTTAGCCCTCCCCGCTTTGGCCCAGGAAGACCCCAAGGCCGTGGGCAACTACGGGCTTTTAGATGTGATTGAGGCCCTTCGCTTTGTCCAGCGCCATATCGCTTACTTCGGCGGCGACCCGCAAAACGTCACCCTCTTTGGGGAATCGGCAGGGGGCATGCTGGTCTGCACCCTCCTCGCCACACCGGAAGCCCAGGGGCTTTTCCACAGGGCCATCCTCCAGTCGGGTGGATGCCACCAGGTGCGCCCCTTGGAGAAAGACTTCCCTTCCGGGGAACGGTGGGCCAAAGATCTAGGCTGCCCCCCTGAAGACCTCGCCTGCCTTAGGCGTCTTCCCCTAGAACGCCTCTTCCCACCTGGGGAGGCTAAAGGTCTACCCGACATCACCGCTGCAACTCTAAGTTTTCCCCACGCCCCCTTCAAGCCTCACCTGGGAGTCCTCCTTCCAGAAATCCCCTCGGAAGCCCTGAGCCAAGGCAAGGCCCGAGGTATCCCCCTCCTGGTGGGGGCCAACCTCGAGGAGCTTGCCTTTCCCACCCTGGCCTGGCTCCTGGGGCCCAGGACCTGGGAGGAGTTCAGCGGAAGGCTTGCCGCCCAGGGTATTCCCCCAAAGGAGCGGGAGGCTTTAACGAAGGTCTACCAAAAGCGTTTTCCCGACCCCCGAAAGGCCTGGGGAGAGGTCCAGACGGACCTACAACTCCTCTGCCCCTCCCTGAAGGCCGCCAGGCTCCAGGCTCCCTTCGCCCCCACCTACGCCTACCTCTTCACCTTCCGTGTCCCCGGCTTTGAAGGTCTAGGCGCTTTCCACGGTCTGGAGCTCGCCCCCCTATTCGGCCAGCTCCAGGAGATGCCCTTCTTCCCCCTTTTCCTTAGCGCTGAAGCCCGGGAAAAGGCCGAAGCCTTGGGCAAGCGGATGCGCCGCTACTGGACGAGCTTTGCCAAGGAAGGGGAGCCCCGGGGCTGGCCCCGCTGGCCTCTCTACCGGGAGGGCTACCTCCTCCGGCTGGACGAGCCCCCGGGCCTCCTTCCCGATCCCTATGAGGAGAGGTGCGGTGTCCTCGAGGCCCTGGGGCTACTATAGGGGCATGAAGGCCCGCGCCACCTGCCCCCTGGACTGCCCCGATGCCTGTAGCCTCCTGCTTACCCTTGAAGAGGGAAGGCTCTCCCGGGTGGAGGGGGATCCCCGCCACCCCGTCACCCGAGGCTTCGCCTGCGCCAAAACCTACCGCTACCCGGAAAGGGTAAGGGAGCGCCTCCTTTACCCCATGCGCCGGGTGGGCAGGAAGGGCGAAGGCCGATTTGAACGGGTTTCCTGGGAGGAGGCCCTGGGGGGGATCGCGGAAAGGCTAAGGACCATCCTGGACGCCTATGGCGGGGAAGCCGTCCTCCCCTACCACTACGCGGGCACCATGGGCCTTATTGAAAACCAACATCCCCTGGCCTTCTTCCGGGCCATCGGGGCCAGCGAGCTAGAGGAAACCATCTGCGCCACCGCGGGAAGCGCCGCCTGGGAGATGACCTACGGGGTGAAGCTGGGTCCGGACCCCGAGGAGGTGCCCCAGGCCCGCTACCTTCTCCTTTGGGGCATCAACAGCCTCTCCACCAACAGCCACCTCACCCCCTTCCTCAAGGAAGCCAGGAAACGGGGGGCCAAGGTGGTGCACCTGGACCCCTACGAGAACTCCACCAGCCGATTCGCCGACCAGCACATCAAGCTCCGCCCGGGCACCGACGCCGCCTTGGCCTACGCCCTGGCCCACGTGCTCTTCCGGGAAAACCTGGTGGACTGGGAATACCTCAAGGAGGCCGCCACGGGGTTGGAAGCCTTCCAGGAGGAGGCCCGGAAGTGGCCCCCAGAAAGGGCCGAGGCCCTCACCGGGGTGCCCAAGGAAGCCATGGAGCGGCTGGCCCGGGAACTCGGGGAAGCCAAACGGGTCTTCCTCCGGGTGGGCTACGGGATGACCCGGCACCCCGGTGGGGGGAATGCCTTAAGGGCGGTGATCCTCCTCCCCGCCCTCCTGGGAGCCTGGCGCTACCCGGGGTGCGGGGCGCTTCTTTCCACCAGCGGGGCCTTCCCCCTCAACAAGCGCCTCCTGGGGGGAAGGCATCTTCTGGAAGGATCCCACCCCCATGAGGGCTACTTTCGTCCCAACCCCAGGGTACGCCGGATCAACATGAACCAGCTGGCCAGCGCCCTTACCCGGCTCGACCCCCCCATCCGGGCCCTTTTCGTCTTCAACTCCAACCCCCTGGTGGTGGCCCCCAACACGGCTGGGGTTAAGGAGGGGCTCTTGCGGGAGGACCTCTTCACCGTGGTGCTGGAGCAGGTCTTCACGGAAACCGCCCTTTACGCCGACTACCTCCTTCCCGCCACCTTCTTTTACGAGCACCCCGACCTCTACACCAGCTACGGCCACTACTACCCCTCCTGGAACGAGCCCCTAACCGAGCCCGAAGGGGAGGCCAGGCCCAACACCTGGGTCTTCCGGGAACTGGCCAGGAGGCTTGGCCTAAAGGAACCCACCCTCTACTGGACCGCGGAGGAGGTGGCAGAAAGCCTCCTGGATGTGGACCACCCCTACCTTGCGGGCATCAACCTGAAGAGGCTTAAGGAGGAGGGGTTTGTGAAGCTCAACCTCCCCAAGCCCTTCCTGCCCTTCAGAAACGGCCCCGTACGCTTTAGCCCACCCCCTGAGGTCATCCCCACCCAAACCCTCCCCGGCTACCCCTTGATCCTCCTCACCCCCCCGGCCCACCGCTTCCTGAACACCACCTACGGGAACGTCCAGGCCCTGGTGGAGGCGGAAGGAGGCGAGCCCAGGCTTCTCATCCACCCCAAGGACGCCGAGGAGCGGGGGATCACCGAGGGCATGCTGGTCTACATCCACTCCCCCCAAGGCAGGGTGGTGCGCAAGGCCAAGGTGACGGAGGCCCCCATGCCGGGGACGGTGGTCCTCGAGGGCACCTGGTGGGAGAAGTGGGCCCCCGATGGCAAGGGCATCAACCACCTCACCGCGGAAACCCTCACCGACTTAGGGGGCGGAAGCACCTTCCACAGCACCCCGGTGGAGGTGGAACCCCTCCGCCTGGCCTGATTTGCGCCTGGGCTAGGGTTTTGCTAGGCTGGTTGGGTGCAGACGGCCAAGCCCCTTAAGCGCGCGGTGGCCCTGGCCGCCTGGAGCGAGGAAGGGCTTCTCTTGGTGAAGCGGCCCGAGGAGGACCCCGAGTTCGCCGGGGCCTGGGGCCTGCCGGCGGTGAGCCTTGGGGATGGAGAAGGCCCGGAGGATGGGGCCCTAAGGGTAGGCCGGGAGAAGCTGGGGGCCGGGGTGGAGGTCCTCCGGCCCGTGGCCTTCGGGGTGGAGGAGCGGACCGCGTACACCCTGGAGCTTTGGGTGGTGGAGGCCAGGCTTCTCGCCAGGCCTGAGCTTCCC
The DNA here is from genome assembly GCF_000511705.1 of Thermus sp. NMX2.A1. Taxonomy (NCBI): domain Bacteria; kingdom Thermotogati; phylum Deinococcota; class Deinococci; order Thermales; family Thermaceae; genus Thermus; species Thermus sp. NMX2.A1. The sequence goes on along the minus strand of NZ_ATNI01000081.1, from coordinate 146,010 downwards.
GAGCCCAAGCCCGGCAAGACCTACTACCGGGCCTACCGCTTTGGCCGGCCCGAGGAGCTTAGGGAAGCCGCCCGGCAAGGCTCCTTATGCAGCCGCCTTTACCTGGCGGTGAAAGGTCTCTGCCCGTGACCATGGAAACCCTGGTTCTGGTCAACCTGTTCCACGAGCTGGCCCTGAAAGGGGAAAACCGCCCCTTTTTCCTGAGGAAGGCCAAGGCCCATGTAAGGGAGGCCCTTAAGGGCACGGCGGCCCGGTTGGAGGCGGAGTGGCCCATGGCCCTCCTCTTCCGCCTGCCCCAGGAAGCCTAGCCCGAGGCCAAGGAACGCCTGAAGGACACCCTGGGGGTGGAGGGCTTTGCCCGGGTCCTGCGCACTCCCCCGGATCTAAAGGCCCTCGAGGCCGCCCTGGAGGAAACCCTTGCGAGGGAACGCTTCGAAAGCTTCCGCATCACCGCCAAGCGCTCCGATAAGGCCTTTCCCCTCACCTCTCCCGAGATCGAACGCCTCCTTGGGGCCTTCGTGAAGGAGAAGACGGGAGCCAGGGTGCAGCTCAAGGGAGCGGAAAGGGAGTTGGTGGTGCGCATCCTGCCCAACGCCGCCCTTTTGGAGGTGGAGCGCCACCCGGGACCGGGAGGGCTTCCCCCCGGGGTTTCCGGAAAGGTGGTGGCCCTCCTTTCCGGGGGGATTGACTCCCCGGTGGCCGTCTACCGCCTCATGCGCCGGGGAGCGGAGGTGGTCTTAGTGCACTTCCACCCCTTCCCCCTTCTCTCGGGCCAGAGCCGGGAAAAGGCCAAGGCCATCGCCGAACGCCTGGCCCGCTTCCAACACCGCATCACCCTCCACCTGGTTCCCTTCAGCGAGGTGCAGCGGCAGATCATCCTCGAGGCCCCCAAGGCCTACCGGGTGGTCCTCTACCGCCGCTACATGCTCCGCATCGCCGAGGCCATCGCCAAGGAGGAAGGGGCCCTGGCCTTGGCCACCGGGGATAGCCTGGGCCAGGTGGCCTCGCAGACCCTGGAGAACCTCCATGTGGTCAACCAGGCGGCCACCCTTCCCGTCTTCCGGCCCTTGATCGGCTTTGACAAGGTGGAGATCAAGGCGGAGGCGGAGCGCATCGGCACCTACGCCATCTCCATCCTCCCCGACGAGGAGTGCTGCACCCTTTTCGCCCCCAAGCACCCCGTGACCCGGGCCCAGCTTTCCGTGGCCTTGGAAACGGAAAGCCGTTTGGATACGGAAAGGCTCATCGCCTTGGCCCTCGAGGGCCGGGAGGTGGTGCGCTACACCTGGCCGGGGCAAAAACCCCTACCAAGGCCCCAAGAAGAGGTCCCTATAATGGGGCATGGACCTCTTGACGGCTAAAGCCCTCCTGGAAAGGGGCGAAACCACTCCCCTGGCCCTTTTGGAGGAAGCCCTGGAAAGGGCCCGGGCCTTCCAGGACCGCAACGCCTTGGCTCACCTGGACGAGGAGGGAGCCAAGGAGGAAGCCCAGCGGCTTACGGAGGAGCTAAGGCAGGGGTACATCCGCGGACCCCTACACGGCATCCCCCTCACGGTAAAGGACCTCTTCCCGGTCAAGGGCATGCCCACCCGGGCAGGAACCCGGGCCCCCCTCCCTCCCCTTCCCGAGGAGGCCCAGGCGGTAAGGCGCCTGAGGGAAGCCGGAGCCCTCATCTTCGCCAAAACCAACATGCACGAGGTGGCCCTGGGCATCACCGGGGAAAACCCTTGGACGGGCCCGGTGCGCAACGCCTTAGACGCAAGCCGCCAAGCCGGGGGAAGCAGCAGCGGAAGCGCCGTGGCCGTGGCCCTGGGGATCGGCCTCGCCTCCCTGGGCTCGGACACGGGAGGGTCCATCCGCATCCCTGCCGCCTTCAACGGGGTGGTGGGCTTCAAGCCCTCCTACGGCCGGGTAAGCCTGGAAGGCGCCTTGCCCCTCTCCCGCTCCACCGATCATGCGGGGCCCATCGCCAAGACGGTGCGGGACGCCCACTTCCTCACGGAGATCCTGGCCGGGGAAAGCATCCCCCTCGAGGGCCCGCAAAACCCCACCTTCGGCGTACCCCTGGACTTCCTGGAGGGCCGTCTGGGGGTGGAGGTGCGCAGGGCTTTCCAGAGGCTTCTAGAGGAACTCCCCTCCTTGAGGGCTGAGGTAAGGGAGGTATCCTTACCCCTACCCGGGGTCTATGAGGTCTACACCCGTCTGGTGCGCTACGAGGCAGCCCGCATCCACGAAAAAGCCTTAAGGGAACATCCAGAAGGCTTCTCTCCCCAGGTGCGGGAGGCCCTTATGGCCGGGCTTTCCCTCACGGAGAAGGATTACCGGGATGCGGTGGCGGAAAGGGAGGCCCTGCGCCTCCAGTTGGTGAAGGCCTTAAGGGGGGTGGACGCCCTCCTCCTCCCCGCCCAGCCCCTTCCTGCCCCCCCCTTGGGCACGGAGGAGGTGGAGTTGGAATCGGGCAGGAGGAGCCACCGGGAGGCCTTCATCACCCTTACCTTGCCCTTTAGCCTCCTCGGGGTGCCCACCCTCACCCTCCCCTTCGCCCCGGTGGAGGGGATGCCCGTGGGGCTCCAGGTGGTGGGGCCCTACGCGGAGGATGGCCGGGTGCTGGCCATTGGGGGCTGGCTCGAGGCCCGGCTAAAGTAGCGCGTAGAGCAGGCCCAGGGTCAAGAGGGTAAGGGGTAGCCCCAGCCGAAGGTGCTCCATGAATCCTATCCTCACCCCCTCCCTTCCTGCTCCCTCGGCCACGATGAGGTTGGCCACGCTGGCCAAGAGGGTCAGGCTCCCCGCCAAGGTGCTTCCCCCAGCCAGAAGAAGCCAGTCCCTGGGCTCCTGTACCAGGGGCGCCAGGAGCAACACCGCAGGCACATTGGAGATGAGAAGGGAAAGGAGGGTGGCGGCCAGAAGAAGCCCTAAAGGCGTGGTGGCCAAGGGCACAAGAAACTCCGCCAGGCCCAGCCTTCGTACCCCCTCGGTGACCATGAAGAGGGCGGCGAACATCACCAGTAGCTCCCAGTCCACCTGCAAGAAGTAGCGCTCGGAGCGTAGACGGCGGGTGAAAAGGAGGATTCCTGCGGCCACTAAGGCTCCCTGGGCCATGGGGTAGCCCAGGAGGAAGGCCAGGAAAAGCCCAAAGGCCACCCAAAGCCCCTTGGCCAGAAGGGGGCGGTGGAGCCGGTAGCGCAAGGGGGGGATGGGGGGAAGGAGCTTTAAGGAGCGTACCTCGGGGTAGAGGAGGGCCAGGAGAACCACCTGGAGCCCCAGGCCCAGCAGGGCCACGGGCCAGAGGGCCGAAACAAACCCCAGGTAGGAGATGCCGGATAGGCTCGCCACCACGATGTTCTGGGGGTTCCCCGTGGGGGTCATGAGGCTTCCCGTGTTCACCGCCGCCATGAGGGCAAGGAGGTAGGGCACGGGGTTCAGGCCCAGGCTCCGGGTTAGGGAGAGGACCAAGGGGGTAAGGAGAAGGGCCATGGTGTCGTTCAGAAAAAGGGCGGAAAGGAACCCGCTTCCAAAGGTAAGAAGGAGGAGAAGGGCCAAGGGAGTCCTGGCCAGACCCAAAAGCCTCTCCACCGCAAGGCCAAAGAAGCCCGCATAGCCCAGATGGGCGTTCAGGACCATGATGCCGAAGAGGAAGGTGAGGGTTTGGGCGTCCAGGGCCTGCCAGGCCTCCCGGAGGTCCAAGACCCCGAGGAGCACCAGAAAGCTCGCCCCCACCAGGGCCACCCCCGCCCGGTTCATGCGGTAGCCGGGAAGTCCTCCCAGGGCCAGGCCCAGGTAGGTGAGGAGGAGTACCAGGAGGCTAAGCCCCTCCCGTATTTCCTGGGAAAGCTCCATACAGTTTCTCCTCCAGCCGGGCCTTCACACGAGGCCACTCTTCCCGCAGGATGCTGTAGACCACGTCGTCGCGGAAGCGGCCATCCGAGAGAAGGCGGTTCCGCCGCAAGACCCCTTCCCGCACCGCCCCCAAGGACTCTAAGGCTCTTTGGCTTCGCAGGTTCAAGGGGTCCACCTTAAACTGCACCCTTTCGGCGAGGAGCACCTCGAAGGCGTGGCGCAGGAGGAGGTACTTGGCCTCCTTGTTGGCGGGGCTTCCCCAGAAGGGTTTGAAGATGAGGGTACCGATCTCCAGCTTGCGGTTTTGCGGATCCGGGGTGATGACGGAGGTCCGCCCGGCCAGCTCCCCTCCCAGGAAAACGGCCCAGTTAACCCGGCCAGGCTCGGAAAGAAGGGCCTCGAGGTGAGCCCTTAGGTCCTCCGGCCCCCTTACCCTATGGCTCATGTGGCGGTAGACCTCGGGGTCGAACTGGGCTTGGAAGCCCGGAAGGTGGGAGAGGGTTAGGGGCTCCAGGCGGACATACCGGCCCTCGAGGTTCTGGGGAAAGGACCACATGCCTCCATTATGGGAGAAAATCCCTTTCGCTCCCGTACCAGCCGCAAGCCAAGGGCTTTGGCGATGCGCCCTGGGGTATAATGGCGGCGAAGGGAGGCTTAAAATGAAAAAGCTATTGGCTTTTTGCGCCGCTCTTTTACCCTTAGCCTTGGCCCAAAGCGTCACCATCACCTACTGGCAGTACGAGTTCCGCAGCAAGGTCGAGGCCATCAACGAGCTCATCCGCCGCTTTGAAGCCCAGAATCCCGGCATCAAGGTGGTTCACCAGACCTTCCCCTACGACGCTTTCCAGCAAAAGGTGGCCGCCGCTATCCCCGCGGGGCAGGGGCCGGACGTGGTGAACCTCTACTACGGCTGGGCTCCCACCTGGGTTAAGGCGGGATACCTAGTGCCCCTACCCGATGACTGGATGCGGCGCCTGGACCAGGACTTCGTGGCCATGGCCCAGGCCGCCAGGGTGGGGGGAAAGCTCTACGGGGTTCCCACCGCGGTGCGAAGCCTGGCCCTTTTCTACAACAAGGACCTCTTCCGTCAAGCGGGGATTGCTGGCCCCCCCAAGACCTGGGAGGAGTTCATCGCCGTAGGTCAAAAGCTAACCGTTAAACAGGGAGGGCGCTTCACCCAGATCGGCTACGGCATCGCCCCGGACGGGCAGGATCACCACCTGGTCCGGGAAGTCCTGGTGCGCCAGTTCGGGGGCAGGCCCTACTCCGACGATGGAAAACGGGTCCTCTATCAGGGCGAGGCCGGGCTTAAGGCCCTGAGCTTCTACGCCGACTGGGTACGCAAACACGAGATCGGGGTTCCTGGCTTCTTCCCCGGTAACAACGGCTATCGTGATGGGTTCATCGCAGGCAGGATCGCCATGATCATCGACGGATCCTTCGCCATCGGCACCATCCAGCAAGGGGCCCGTTTCAACTGGGGGGTGGCGGAGCTACCCCTAGAGCGACCAGGGGGACGGAAGGCCAACTTCGGCTCCTTCTGGATGCACGGCCTCACCCCATTGGCCACCGGGCCCAAGCGGGAAGCCGCGCTCCGGTTTCTTGCCTTCATCACCTCCGAGGAAACCCAGCGCTACTGGTTGGAAAAGGTGGGGGAGCTTCCCGCCAGCAAAAACCTGATCAGGGATCCCAAGCTCTCCTTACACCCCATCTATGGCCCCTTCGTGCTGAGCCTGGCCTACGCCAAGGCCACCCCCTTTGTGGACGAAGCCGCCCAGCGCAAGGTGATGGTGGACGCCATCAACCGGGTCCTGCTCCAGGGCATGGACCCCGCCCAGTCCCTGAGGCTGGCCGCCGAGGAGGAGCAAAAGATTCTGGATCAGTTCTGGAGGTAGGGTGCGGCTTACCCTAGCCCGGCGGGAAGCCCTATGGGCCTTTGTGTTTTTGGCCATTCCTCTGGCTTTTTTCCTCTACTTCCGCATCCTTCCCGCCTTCCAAGCCCTTTGGCTTTCCCTATACGAGTGGCACGCAGACCCCTCCCAGAGGCGCTTTGTGGGCCTCGAGCACTACGCCCGGCTCCTCGAGGACCCTGTTCTCCGCCGGGCTCTTTTCAACACCCTCCTCTATACCCTTCTGGGGATCCCAAGCCAGATTGCCTTGGGCCTTGTCATCGCCTTGCTTCTCCAGCGGGTACCCTTTGGCCGCGACTTCTTCCGGGCCATCTACTTCGCCCCCTACGTGACCCCGGCAGTGGCCGTGGCCTGGGTGTGGAGCTGGATGCTTTCCCCGCACTTCGGGCTGGTCAACGAGCTTCTGGCCCTTTTGGGAATCCCCCCGCAGCCCTTTTTGCAAAGCCCCAGCCAGGCCCTACCCACCGTGACCTGGGTGGTGGTGTGGCAGAACCTGGGCTTCCAGGTGGTCCTCTTCCTGGCGGGTCTGGAAAGCATCCCCCGGCAGTACTACGAGGCTGCCCGCATAGATGGCGCGGAGGGATGGCGGCTTTTCCGCCACATCACCTGGCCCCTATTGAACCCGGTTCTGGTCTTCTCCGTGGTCATCGGCACCATCGGCTACCTGCAGCTTTTCACCCAGGTGGTAAACCTGAACTTTACCGACCAAGGGGGACCTTTGAACAGCACCCTAACCCTGGCCCTCTACATCTACCAGCTGGCCTTCTTGCGCTTCCAGCTAGGGTATGCCGCAACGGTCACCGTCCTCCTCTTTGCCCTCATCCTCCTGATCACCCTGGTCCAGCTTAAGCTCCTCACCCGGAGGGTGGAGCTATGAAGGCGAAAAACCGCCTTACGGGTTTTCTGGTTCTCCTTCTCCTCCTCTTGGGCGGTAGCGTCATGGTCCTCCCCTTCCTCTGGATGGTGCTCACCTCCTTCAAGCCCTTCCCCGAACTCTTCGAGCTCAGATTCCTTCCCCGGGAGCCCACCCTAGAGAACTACCGGGTGGTCCTCGGGGAAACAGGGTTTATGCGCTGGTTTGGAAACAGCCTCCTGGTGGCCTCCCTCACCACCCTTTCCGTGGTGTTCTTCGATAGCCTCGCAGGTTACACCCTGGCCCGGCTCCGATTTCCCGGGAAGAACCTGATCTTTATCCTCATCCTCTCCACCTTGATGGTCCCCACGGAGATGCTGGTCATCCCCTGGTATGTGATGAGCGCGGAGAAGGGCTGGATCAACACTTACTGGGGGCTCCTCTTTCCCGGTCTCATCACCGCCTTCGGGGTCTTCCTCATGCGGCAGTTCTTCGAAACCCTGCCCCAGGACCTGTTCGACGCCGGAAGGATGGATGGGCTTTCCGAGTTCGGCGTGTTTTGGCGGATTGGCCTGCCCCTGGTGCGCCCGGCCCTGGCCGCCTTAGGGATCTTCACCTTCCTGGGCAACTGGAACGCCTTCCTATGGCCCCTCATCGTGGTCCAAACCCCGGAGATGCGCACCCTTCCCGTGGGCATCGCCCTTTTCTCCGGGGAAGCGGGCACCGCCTGGAACCTGATCATGGCGGCCTCGAGCCTGGCGGTGCTACCGGTTCTTTTGGTCTTTTTCTTCTTCCAGCGGCAGATCATCGAGGGAGTGGTCCTCACCGGGGTGAAGGGATGAGGGAAGAGCTTCAGCAGGTCCTAAACCTCCTCCACCTCCCCCACCGGGGAAGCGCTACCCCCCTCGAGGCCGAAGCCTTCCGCCGCTTGCGCACCCTTTTGCAAAGGGTCTTCCACGGGGTAAGCTCTTGACAAATGTTCCGCGTGGGCATCCTGACCGTATCCGATAAGGGCTCGAGGGGGGAACGGGAGGACACCACCCACCTGGCCATCCGCGAGGCCCTAAAGGAAGGGCCCTTCGAGGTGGCGGCTTACGAGATCGTCCCCGACGAGCCTCCCCTGATCAAGAAGGTCATCCGGCTTTGGGCCGACCGGGAGGGCCTGGACCTCATCCTCACCAATGGGGGCACGGGCCTGGCCCCCCGGGACAAGACCCCCGAGGCCACCCGGGAGCTACTGGACAAGGAGGTGCCGGGCCTTGCCGAGCTCATGCGCCTTAAGGGCCTGGAGAAAACCCCCATGGCTGCCCTTTCCCGGGGCCTCGCGGGGGTAAGGGGAAAAAGCCTCATCCTGAACCTGCCAGGAAGCCCCAAGGGAGCCCGGGAATCCCTGGAGGCGGTGCTTCCCGTCCTGCCCCATGCCCTAAACCTCATCACCGGCAAGGCCTGGCGGGAGGGGCACCATGAGTAGGGTTCCTGAAGCCTCGGTCTTCCTGGTGGTGGATGAGGCCAAGAGAAAGGCCCGGGAGAAGGGGATCCGCCTCATCGACCTCTCCATCGGCTCCACCGACCTCCTGCCCCCTTCCGAGCCCCTTCAGGCCCTGCGGGAAGCCCTTTCTGACCCCAGCACTTACGGCTACTGCCTGAAAAGCTGCACCCTTCCCTTTTTGGAGGAAGCCTCCCGCTGGTACCAAGGCCGCTATGGGGTACGCCTGGACCCCAGGCGGGAAGCCCTGGCCTTGATCGGCAGCCAGGAGGGCCTGGCCCACCTCCTTCTGGCCCTCACCGAGCCCCAAGACCTCCTCCTCCTGCCCGAGGTGGCCTACCCCAGCTACTTCGGCGCTGCCCGGATGGCCTCCTTAAGGACCCACCTCATCCCCTTGCGGGAAGACGGCCTGGCGGATCTCTCCCGGGTGCCGGAAAGCATCTGGAAGGAAGCCAAGGTCCTCCTCCTCAACTACCCCAACAACCCCACGGGGGCCCTGGCGGACTGGGGCTACTTTGAGGAGGCCTTGGCCCTGGCGGAAAGGCATGGGCTTTGGCTGGTCCACGACAACCCCTATGTGGACCAGGTCTACCAGGGGGAGGCCCCCTCCCCCCTGGCCCTTCCCGGGGCCAAGGAACGGGTGGTGGAGCTCTTTAGCCTCTCCAAAAGCTACAACCTGGCAGGCTTCCGCCTGGGCTTCGCCCTGGGGAACGAGGAGGCCATAGCCCGGCTGGAAAGGGTGAAGGGGGTCATGGACTTTAACCAGTATGCTGGAATCCTGCGCATGGGGATCGCGGCCCTAAGGACCCCAAGGGAGGTGACCCGGGGCTTCGCCCAGGTCTACCAAAAGCGGGCCCTGGGAATGGCGGAAGCTCTTAAAGGGGCCCTGGACCTCCTTTCCCCCAAGGCCACCATGTACCTCTGGGGGAAGCTTCCCCAGGGGATGGATGACCTGGAGTTCACCCTAAGCCTGGTGGAGCGGGGCGTGGCCGTGGCCCCGGGGAGGGGGTTCGGCCCTGGGGGAAGGGGACACGTGCGGATCGCCCTGGTGCAACCCATGGAAACGCTACAGGAAGCCGCCCGCATCCTGCGGGAGGCCCTGGACTGATACCACCCCACCCCGGCTTCGCCCGGTGGTGTTTACTGCCACCTTTCCTCCGGGGGAAGCCCCAAAAGGGCCCGCTTCACCTCCCCCACCAGGTAGAGGCTTCCCGCCACCACCACCCGGTTCTCCAGGGTGAAGGCCCTTTCCACGGCCTTTAAGGGTTCTTCCTCCACCAGGGCCCCCGGGAAGAGGGGGAGGAGGGCCCTGGGGTCCTGGCTTCTGGGAGAGGCGTAGCGGGTGAGGACCACCGGCCCCAACCCCTTAAGGGCCTCGGCCATGGCCCGGTGGTCCTTCTCCCGGCTGAAGCCCAGGACCAAGGCGGCAGGCAGAAGCCCGTGGAAGCGAAGGGCTTGCCGCAAGGCCCAGGCTCCTTCCGGGTTGTGGGCCCCATCCAGGAGGAGCTTCTTCCCCCCGGGCCAAGGAAGGCGCTCCAGCCGCCCCGGGTTCTCCGCCCGAAGGAGGCCCTTTTCCACCGCCTCCCAACCCGCCCCAAGGAGCCTTCCCGATACCGCCGCCAGGGCCAGGTTTTCCGCCTGGTGGGGGCCGAGAAGCCGCGTGCGGAAGGTTCTCTCCTCCCCCCGGATCCGCAGGCGGAAGGCCAGGCCCTCCCCCAAGGCCTCCACCCCGAGAAGGGAAAACTCCTCCCCCAAAACCCAAAGGGGGGTGCCCATAGTCCGGGCCCGCTCCCGAAGCTCCTCTAGCCCCTCCCCCCTGGCGGCGGTGAGGGCCGGCACCCCCTTGCGGAAGATCCCCGCCTTCTCCCGGGCCACAGCCCTCAGGGTGGGGCCCAGGATCTCCAGGTGGTCGTGGCCGATGTTGGTCACCACGGAAAGCTGGGGCTCCGCGGCGTTGGTGGCGTCAAAGCGCCCCCCCAGCCCCACCTCGAGGACCGCAAACTCCACTCCCTCCCGGGCAAAGTGGAGAAGGGCGAGGGCGGTGGCCACCTCAAAGAAGGTGGCCTCCAAAGCTTCAGCCTGGGGACGGATCTCCTCCAGAAGGGAAAGAACCACCTCCTGGCCTATGGGCTGGCCCTGGATGGCCACGCGCTCCCGGAAGTCCACCAGGTGGGGGCTGGTGTAAAGCCCCACCCTCAAGCCCGCCTCCTCCAGGATGGCCGCCAGGGCCCGGGCCACGGTCCCCTTACCGTTGGTTCCGCCAACGAGGGCCACAGGGTAAGCCTCCTGGGGATTCCCCAGGCGGGCAAGGAGAGCCAGGATTCGCTCCAGCCCCGGCTTCACCCGGCCCTGCCGGGCGTAAAGCCAGGCCAAGGGCTCCATCAAGATGGCCCTCCGGGCCGACCTAGCCCTTAAGGGCTGCCTTGCAGGTGGGGCAGAGGCCCTTATAGGTGACCTCCACCTCCCTTACCCCCAGCTGGGGGTAAGCCTCCTGGACGGGGGTGAGGAGGTCGGGAAGATCCACCTCCAGGTCCACGATGGCCCCGCACCCCTGGCAGACCAGGTGCAGGTGGGGGTGCAGGTTGGCGTCGTAACGGGTGGCCTCCCCCGCCTTGGTGATGGGGATGAGGTAGCCCTCCTCCACCAGGGCCTCGAGGGTGCGGTAGATGGTCCCCAGGCTCACCTTGGGCACCACCTTGCGCACCTCCTGGTAGATCCAGGCGGCGTCGGGGTGGTTGTGGGCCCTCTTCACCACCTCCAAAACAGCCTTACGCTGGCGGGTCAAGCGCTTAAGCGCCATCTACCCCACTATACCCTAGGCCGGGGGAAAACTCCAGCAAACCTATCGGCTTTGGGCAAGAATCTCCCGCCCTCCCTGCTCCAACACGTCCTGGGCCAGCTCCAACCCCAGCTCCTCGGCCTCGGAGGCGTCGCCTTCGATCTCCGCCCGGATGAAGCTCTTGCCGTCGGGGGTGAGGACCATCCCCTCGAGGAGGAGGGTGCCGTCCTCCGCCACCTGGGCCAAGGCCCCCACCGGGGCTAGGCACCCAGCCCCAAGGCCCTTCAAAAAGGCCCGCTCCGCCCGCACCCGGTCGTGGGAAGGGTGGTGGTGAAGGGCGTAGCAGAGCTCCTCCGCCAGGTCGTCCCCCTGGCGCACCTCCAGGGCCAAGGCCCCCTGGCCAGGGGCAGGGAGCATCACCTCGGGTTCCAGGAACTGGTCGATGCGGTTGCGCAGATCCAGCCGGATGAGCCCCGCCGCCGCCAGGATGATCCCGTCATACTCCCCATTCCCCAAGGCAGCCAGCCGGGTGTCCACGTTGCCCCTCAGGTCCTTCACCACCAGGTCCGGGCGGTGGGCCAGAAGCTGGGCCTTGCGCCTTATGGAGCTCGTTCCCACCACAGCGCCTTCAGGGAGGTCCTCGAGGCGCTTATACACCTTGCCCAAGAAGGCGTCCCGGGGGTCCTGCCTGCGGGGGATGGCAGCGATCCTAAGCCCCGGGGGTTCCTCCGTGGGGAGGTCCTTCAGGGAGTGCACGGCGATGTCGATTTCCCGGGAAAGAAGCGCCTCCTGAAGCTCCTTGACAAAGATGGCCTGCTCCATGGGGTTCGCCCCCTGGTCCCCCCGGGTCTTGATGGTCTTCACCTTGAACTCCGCCTCGGGCCAGCTTTCCTTAAGACGCTCCACCACAAAGCGGGTCTGGGCCAGGGCCAAGGCGCTGCCCCGGGTTCCCACCACGATGACGCGCATACTTTCCCATACTACACGAGAACCCGGGGCCGGGCACCCCCTATTCCAAGGCCAGGCCTAAAGGATCCTCCAGAAGCTGGGCCAGATGGCGGCAGAAGCGGGCTGCCTCGGCCCCGTCTATAAGCCGGTGATCGTAGGTGAGGCTGTAGGGCATGACGAGCCGGGGCTGGAAGGCTTCCTTCTCCGGATCCCACACGGGCTTCATCTGGGAACGGGAAACCCCTAAAATGGCCACCTCCGGCCAGTTCACGATGGGGGTGAATCCGGTGCCGCCAATCCCCCCCAGGTTGGAGAGGCTGAAGGTGCCTCCCTGCATCTCCTCCGGGGTGAGCTTCCGCTCCCGGGCCCGTTCGGAAACTTCCTGAAGCTCCTTGGCCAGGCGCAGAACCCCCTTTTGGTCCACATTCCGGATCACCGGCACCAGGAGGCCATGGGGGGTGTCCACCGCCACCCCGATGTGCACGTAATCCTTGTAGATGATCTCTCCCTTTTCCGCATCGATGGAGGCGTTGAACTTGGGGAAGGCCTTCAGGGTCAAGGCCAGGGCCTTGAGGAGGAAGGCGGTGAGGGTGAGCCGAAAGCCCCTTTCCTCCGCCCGCTTGGCGTAGCGCTTTCTTAAGCCCTCCAGCTCGGTGATGTCCGCCTCGTCAAAGTGGGTGACCATGGGCACCTGGGCCCAGGCCTGGGCCATGGCCCTCGATGTGGCCTTGCGCACCCCGCTCATGGGCTCGGTACGCACCGGGCCCCAGCGGCTGAAATCGGGGAGCCTGGAAGTCGGGAGGGGGCTTATGGCCTCCGCCGGCAGGGAAGGGGGAACCTGGCCCGCAGCCCGCCTCACGTCCTCGGCGGTGATGCGCCCCGCAAGGCCCGTACCCCTCACCTGGCGGATGTCCACCCCGAGCTCCCTCGCCAACCGCCGCACCGAGGGAGCCGCCGGGATGAGCCGGCCTTCCTCCTGCCCTGCCGGGGCCGGCGAAGGGCTGGGGGCTTTTGAAGGAGGTGCTGCCTGGACCTTCTCCTCCCTGGGTGGAGGGGGCACCTCCTGGGGCGAGGGAACCTCCGCCTCCCCAGCCTCCAGCTCCAGGAAGGGTTGCCCGGGACGCACCTCATCCCCCACCTTCACCAGAACCCGCTTCACCACCCCGCCCGCCTCGGCGGGGACCTCCATCACCGCCTTGTCGGTTTCCAGCTCCAAGAGGGGGTCCCCCGGGGCCACCCGGTCCCCCTCCTTCACCAGCACCCCCACCACCGTGGCGGCGCTCACGTTATCGCCCAGTTCGGGAAGCTTCAGCTCCATCTTGCCCTCCAGAATACCCCCTTACCTCCTGTGGGGCGGGGTTTCCCAAAGCTCGAGCCCAAGCTCCTTCCGGGCCTTGGCCAGGGTCTTAGCCGGCACCTTGCCCTCCTCGGCCAAAAGGGCAAGGGCCGCGTAGGCGATGTGCCGGGCATCCACCTCAAAGAAATCCCTCAAGGCCTCCCGGGTGTCCGAGCGGCCAAAGCCATCCGTGCCCAGGGCGCAGAAGGGCCGGTCCAAGTACCCCCTTATGAGGTTGGGCAGGGCTTTGAGGTAGTCGCTGGCGGCCACCACCGGGCCCTCGTGCCCCTCCAAAGCCTCGGCCACATAGGGCTTGCGGGCCTTCCCCAGAAGCCTCCTTTCCCTTTCCGCCTCTATGGCATCGTAGTAGAGGGCCTTATAGCTGGTGGCACTCCAGACATCCGCCACCACCCCGTAGCCCTTAAGAAGCTCCTGGGCCTTCACCGCCTGGGGCAGGATGGGCCCAGAACCCAGAAGCTGGACCCGGGGGCCTTCCCCCTCGCCGAGGCGGAAGAGGTAGAGGCCCTTCAGGATCCCTTCCTTTACCTTCTCACGGGGCTCAGGCATGGGGGGGTGGGGATAGTTTTCGTTCTCTATGGTGATGTAGTAGAAGACATCCTCCCCCTTCTGGTACATGCGCCTTAGGCCGTCTTCCAGGATGACGGCGAACTCGTAGGCAAAGGCGGGGTCGTAGGCCAGAAGGTTGGGGGCCGCCAAGGCGTAGATGTGGCTCTGCCCGTCCTGGTGCTGCAAACCCTCCCCCTCCAGGGTGGTCCGCCCGGCGGTGGCCCCAAGGAGGAAGCCCCGGGTACGCTGGTCGGCCGCCGCCCAGACCAGGTCCCCGATGCGCTGGAGGCCGAACATGGAGTAGGTAATGAGGAAGGGAATGGTGGGGATGCCCCAGTGGGCGTAGGCGGTGCCGGCGGCTATAAAGTCGGCCATGGCCCCCGCCTCGGTGATGCCCTCTTCCAGGATCTGGCCCTCCTTGCTCTCCTTGTAGGCGGTGAGGGTGCCGGCGTCCACCGGGATGTAAAGCTGCCCCTGGGGGGAGTAGATGCCCACCTGGGCGATCAGAGCCTCCATGCCGAAGGTGCGGGCCTCGTCGGGCACGATGGGGACGATGAGCTTGCCGATCCTGGGATGCCGGAGGAGCTTGGCCAGGATCCGCACGAAGGCCATGGTGGTGGAGATCTCCCGCCCCCCCGTGCCCTCGTAGAACTCCTGGAAGAACTCCTCCCCCGGCACCTCGAGGCCCCCGGTAAACCGCACCCGGCGCTCAGGGACAAAGCCCCCCAGGGCCTTCCTGCGCTCCAGGAGGTACCTCACCTCGGGAGAGTCCGGCCCCGGGTGGTAATAGGGAAGCTCGGAAAGCTTTTCCTCGGGGATGGGAATGCCCAAAAAGGTCCGGGCCTCCTTAAGGTCCTCCTCGGTAAGCTTCTTCACCTGATGGGCCACGTTCTTGGCCATGGCGGTGGGCCCCATGCCGTAGCCCTTGATGGTGCGGGCCAGGATGACCACGGGGCTTCCCTTGTGCTCCACCGCCGCCTTGTAGGCGGCATGGATCTTCACCAGGTCGTGCCCACCCCGGCTCCGGGTTAGCTCATCCAGCTCCTCGTCGCTCATGCCCTCGATGAGCTGCTTGAGCTCGGGGGTGTTGAAGAAGCGCTCCTTGAGCTCCTTGGCCCCGAAGGCGGCGTACCGCTGGGACTCCCCGTCCACCAGGGCCTCAAACCGCCTCAGGAGGTGGCCCTCCTTATCCTTGGCCAAAAGCCGGTCCCAGGCGGAGCCCCAGACGATCTTGATCACCCGCCAGCCCGCACCCCTATAGAGCCTTTCCAGCTCCTGGATGATCTTGGAGTTGCCCCGCACCGGCCCGTCCAGGCGCTGCAGGTTGGCGTTCACCACAAAGATGAGGTTGTCCAGGTTCTCCCGGGCCGCCAGGTGTAAGGCCCCCACGGTTTCCGGCTCGTCGTGTTCCCCGTCCCCCAAGAAGGCCCAGACCTTGGCGCTGCTCCTGGGCTTCAGACCCCGGTCCTCCAGGTAGCGCATGAAGCGGGCCTGGTAGATGGCCTGGATGGGGCCAAGGCCCATGCTGACCGTGGGAAACTCCCAAAAATCCGGCATCAGCCAGGGATGGGGATAGCTGGAAAGCCCCCGGCCCCCCGGAACCGGAGGGTGCACCTCCCGGCGGAAGTTCTCCAGGTCCGCCTCACTTAGCCTTCCCTCCAGAAAGGCCCGGGCGTAGATGCCAGGGGAGGAGTGGCCCTGGAAGAAGACCAGGTCCCGGTCCAGCCCCGCCTCGGGCCCGCGGAAGAAGTGGTTGAACCCCACCTCGTACAGCTCGGCGATGGAGGCGTAGGTGGAGATATGCCCCCCGATCCCCTCCGCCTTCTTGTTGGCCCGGGTGACCATCATGGCTGCGTTCCAGCGCAGGATGTTGGCGATGCGCCTCTCCAGCTCGAGGTCCCCGGAATAAGGGGGTTCTTGCTCCTTGGGGATGGTGTTCAGATAGGGGGTGGAGAGGCGGTTTGGAGGGGAGAAGCCCTGTAGGTAAAGGTACTCGTCCAGAAGGCGCAAAAGCTCCTCCACCCTGGCAAAGCCCTCCACCCGGAGCACGTACTCCAAGGACTCCCGCCACTCCCGGTTTTCCTCCTCCCTGAACCGGGCCATTTCCTCTGGGGAAAGGGCCTCTAGGGCCTGCTTGAGCGCATCCGCATTCACTGCCGTCAACCTCCCCCCTTTTGCGCAAAACTACACTACACCGACTCCTCATCCCAGTCTGGGGCAGATGGAGCCCTTTGTCCAATAGAAAAGCCTGGATCGTGGTGATAAGCTAACCTTATCATGGACCTGCGCCGCCTGCGGCTTTTCCTTCTTCTAGCCGAGGAGAAGAACTTCCACCGGGCGGCGGAGAAGGCCTACCTCTCCCAGCCCACCCTTTCCCAGCAGATCCAGGCCCTCGAGCAGGAACTCGGGGTGAGGCTCCTGGAACGTAGGCCCTTCCGCCTCACCCCGGCGGGGGAGGTGCTGGTGCGGGAGGGCCGACAACTTTTGCAGGAGGTGGAGGCCTTAAGGGCCCGGGTGCGGCGGGCCAATCGGGAAGAACTCCGCTTCGGGGTTCCGGAAAACCTCCTTCCCGACCTCATGCCCCTTCTGGACCACCTGCGCCGCGGCCTGGGCCAGCCGGTGGAGATCCTGGAGATGCACACCCCTGAGCAGGTCAAGGCCCTCAAGGAAGGCCAGCTGGACTACGGCCTGGCGGGGCTTCAGGTGGAGGACCCCATCATCGGCCAAGAACCCCTCCTACGGGTGCCCATCGTGGTGGCCCTGCCCGAGGGGCATCCCCTGGCCTCGAGGGAACGGGTACCCCTTAAGGCCCTCAAGGAGGAGCCCTTCCTCCTCCTCCCCAAGGAAACCCTGCCCCCCCTTTACGAGGCCTTCATGGAGGTGTTCCGCCGGGCGGGTTTCACGCCCCGGGTGGCCCGGGAGGTGGCCCGGTTTTCCCAGGCGGTGAGCCTGGTAGCCGCCGGGGTAGGGGTCTACCTCACCCTGGCCCCTTACCGGGTCTTTCCCCACCCCGGGGTGGTGCTCAAGCCCCTGGAGGAGGAGGCCGCCTTACAGGTTTCCCTCATCTACCGCCTCACTCCCCCGCCCCCCAGGCTTCTGGAGGTGCGGGAACTCCTCAAAGCCCTGGTCTTCTAGGCCTGCAGGCCAGGGGCATCCGCCTCCCCCCAGGCCAGCTCCACCAGGCCGATAAGCTCCTCCACCGGCAGGCCGTAGTCGCGGGAAAGGCGCGTGATCTCGTGCCCCAGCCTTCTCAGATGGGCCAGCTGGGAGGGGCTGGCCTCCCGCGCCAGGTCCAAAAGCCAGGAAAGAAGGGTTTCCGCTTCCTCATCGGTGAGGCCGTCGGTGAGGGCCTCATCCTCCAGAAAGAGTGCCGCCGGGTCTTCCCTCATCGCCTCCTTAGTATCTCCTCTTGCCGCACAAAACCCAACCTGCGGACCAGGGCTTCCAGGTAAGCGGGATCCTTGACCGCCTTCACCTCGGCCTCGAGGCGGGCCACCCGGGCCTCCGCCTGGCGCAGGGCTTCCTCCAGCCTGGCTCGCTCCCGGGCGAGCTCATACGCCCTGACCCCCTCCTGCCCCAAAAGGAAAAGGGCATGGGCCAAACCCAGGGCGAAGACCAAGTGCAGGATGCGGTAGACGGGCCGGTCCAAGATGGGTCCATTATACCGCGGACAACCCGTGGCCTTGGACAAGGGTATGGCATAATGGAAGAACCTGGAACTTTACCTAAACTTGGGGAACACTCCCTGAGAAAAACCCTTCCCAAAAGGAGAGGGAAAGTCTATACCACCTTTTACCCAATTTGAGTGTTGCATTTGCACACGACCTGTGTATACTGGAATTGAAAGGAAGGAGGAGCTATGCCAAGGATGAGGGAAAAGGAAAACTACCGGGCGCGGCTAAAGGCGGTTGGGCTCAGGCACACCCTGCCCCGCGAGCGGATCCTAAGCTACCTGGATCGCAAGAACGTCCACCCCACCCCCGAGGAGCTCTACAACGGCCTTAAGAAGCGGGGCTACGACATCGGCCTTTCCACCGTATACCTGAACCTCCACGTCCTGCGGGAACACGGCCTCATCTACGAGTTCCGCGACCCCAAGGGCCTGACCCGTTACGACGGCTACAAC
Source organism: Thermus sp. NMX2.A1 (assembly GCF_000511705.1). Classification (NCBI taxonomy): domain Bacteria; kingdom Thermotogati; phylum Deinococcota; class Deinococci; order Thermales; family Thermaceae; genus Thermus; species Thermus sp. NMX2.A1. Next base: position 128,168 of record NZ_ATNI01000081.1, on the reverse strand, counting down.
GAGCCCCACGTGCACCTGGTCTGCACCTCCTGTGGGAAGGTGGAGGACCTCCTCTTGAAGAACCTGCCGGAGCTGGACCTCTCCCAGGCGCAAAAGGCTGCCGCCGAAAAGTCCGGCTGGGCTCTGGAGAACTTCCGGCTGGAGTTCCGGGGGCTTTGCCCCAACTGCCAGGAGTAAGGGTTCTATAGGCTCCCACCCTGCCCGGAGGCAGGGTGGGGCTTTTTAACCTTCGCTCAGCCCTTGGGCCACTTTGAGGACCGTCCTCACCCCAAACCCCGTGCCCCCCTCAGGACCTAAGGCGTGAGCCTTTTTGGCAAAGGCCGGCCCGGCGATATCCAGGTGCACCAAAGGCACCGAAACGAACTCCGTCAGGAAAAGGGCCGCGGTGATGGCCCCGCCGTTCCGGTCCCCCACGTTCTTAAGATCGGCCACGGGGCTTTTCAGCTTCTCCCGGTAGGCCTTCTCCAGGGGCAGGGGCCAGACCTTCTCCCCCGCCTTCTTCGCCGCCTCCTCCACCTGCTTCCCCCAGGTTTCCTCCGTGGCGAAGAGAGCGGCCACCTCCTCCCCCAGGGCCACCACCGCCGAGCCCGTGAGGGTGGAAAGCTCCAGGATCCGCTTGGCTCCCTGGCGTTCCGCATAGGCCAGGGCATCCGCCAGGGTGAGCCTTCCTTCGGCGTCGGTGTTCATCACCTCCACCGTCTTCCCGGAAAGGGTCTTGAGCACATCCCCTAGCCGGTAGGCCCGGCCCGAAACCATGTTCTCGCAGGCGGCGATGTAGCCCCGGATCTCCACGGGCAGGCCCAGGAGGGCGGCGCTCTTCATGGCCCCGAGGACCGCCGCTCCCCCGGCCATGTCCCCCTTCATGGTGGCCATGCCCTCCGTGGGCTTGAGGGAGTAGCCCCCGGAGTCAAAGGTGAGCCCCTTGCCCACCAGGTCCAGCCTCTCCCGGGCGCCTTCGGGAGCATAGCGCAGGGCGATGAAACGGGGGGGGTTCTCCGAGCCCTGGGCCACCGTCAGGAAGGCCCCCATGCCCAAAGCCTGGATGGCCTCCTCGTCCAGAACCTCCACTTCTACCCCGAAGACCTTAAGGGAAAGGGCCGCCTCCGCCAGGGCCTCCGGGGTGAGGACGTTGGGAGGCTCGTTCACCAGGTCACGGGCCCAGTAAACGCCTTCCGCCACCTTCTTCGCCCTTTCCACCTCCTCCGGGTTAGCCCCGGAAAGCTGGATGGCCACGGGCTTTTCCTCCCTGGAGCCCTTGTAGCGGTCAAAGCGGTACGCCCCCAAGAGAATCCCTTCCGCCAGGGGATAGGCCTCGAGGGCCTCCACCAGAACCTCGGGGAAGGATAGCTTGGCGAGCGCCTGGGCCAGCCTTCCCCCCGTGGCCCGCGGATCCTCGTCCAGGCCGAAGAGGAGGAAATGCCCCTCGGGGGTGGAAAGCAAGAGGTTCTCCCCCGCCTCCCCCTTGAACCCTACCCCGGCCATGGCCTGGCGGAGAAGCCCTCCCAGGCGGACGTCCAAGGCCTCCCCTTGAGGGGTAAGCTCCCCCTTCTTAACCCACACCACCTTCAAAGGAGCCTTCCCCTCCGCCAACGTGGCCTCTAAAGCATGCAAGGTGATCACGCTTGGAAGATACCACGCCCCCATGGCAGAATGGGAGGGATGCGGCTTCTTTTGCTCGCCAAGCAGGTGGCCCTGGGGGGTTCGGCGGCCCTCGAGGGGGTGATGATGAAGGCTCCCTGGGCCTGGGCCCTGGCGGTGCGCCTTCCCGACGGCCAAATCCACGTGGAGCGCCACGAGGAGCCCGCCCTAAGCCAGCGCTACCCCTGGGCCAAGCTCCCCCTGATCCGGGGGGTGGTGGCCCTCTGGGATGCCCTTTCCGTGAGCTACCGGGCCCTGGCCCGCAGCGCCGAGCTGGTGGGGGGCGAAGAGGAAATGCCCAAGGGGGCCCTGTGGGGCACGGTGGCGGTGAGCCTCCTTCTGGGCATCGCCCTCTTCATCGTGCTGCCCGGGTTCCTGGCTGGCCTCCTCCTGGATGCTGCCCGCTTTCCTCTCCTCTACAACCTCCTGGCCGGCCTCCTCAAGGTGGGCATCCTGGTGGGTTACCTCCGCTTCATCGGACGCCTGCCGGAGATCAAGCGCTTCTTCATGTACCACGGGGCGGAGCACAAGGCCATCCACGCCTTTGAAAAGGGGCTTCCCCTCACCGTGGAAAACGTCATGGCCCAGCCCCGCTTCCACCCCCGGTGCGGCACCACCTTCCTCGCCTTCGTCATCGTGGTCTCCATCTTGGTCTACAGCCTCATTCCCGCCCCGGAGGTGCTCTGGTGGCGGCTACTGGCCCGGGTCCTCTTCCTGCCGGTGGTGGCGGCCTTGGCCTTCGAACTCCTCTACTTCTCCGCCCGGCACAACGACCCCATTTCCCTGTTCTTGAGGGAGCTTGGCTTCCGCTTCCAGGCCCTCACCGTGGCCGAGCCCACCCCGGCGATGGCGGAGGTGGCCATAAGGAGCACGGAGGCCGCCCTGGGCGAACGGGTGGTGGCATGAGCAAGAAGGTTCTGGTGGCCATGTCTGGGGGCGTGGACTCCTCCGTCTCCGCTTACCTCCTGAAGGAGGCGGGGTACGAGGTGGTGGGGGCCATGATGCGCTTCTGGCCCGATGAGCCCCCTCGGCCTGTCCTGGAGTTCCCCCAGGGGCGGGCCTGGGAAAGTTGCTGCACCCCCGAGGCCGCCTACGAGGCCCGGAGGGTGGCGGAAACCCTGGGCATCCCCTTCTACCTCTTGGACTACCGGGAGACCTTTGAGGAGGAGATCATAAAGCCCTTCCTGAAGGACTACGCCCAAGGCCGCACCCCCAACCCCTGCGCCCGCTGCAACACCTTCGTCAAGTTCGGGGCCCTCCTCAAGCAGGCCCAGCGCCTGGGCCTGGACTATGTGGCCACGGGGCACTACGTGCGCCGGGAGGGGGAAAGCCTTCTCCGGGGAATAGACCCCCTGAAGGACCAGAGCTACTTCCTCTGGGGAACCCCCAAGGAGGCCCTTCCCCACCTCCTCTTCCCCGTGGGGGGGATGACCAAGGCTGAGGTGCGGGCCCTGGCGGAAAGGGCCGGGCTTCCCACCGCCAGGAAGCCGGAAAGCCAGAACCTCTGCTTCGTGGCCGGGGACCTGAAGGAGTTCCTGAGGGAAAGGCTCGAGGTCCGCCCCGGTCCCCTGGTGGACGCCCTCACCGGGGAGGTGGTGGGAGAGCACCAAGGAGCAAGCCTCTACACCATCGGCCAGCGAAAGGGCCTCGGCCTGTTCAAGCCCCACCTGGAGCGGTACGTGGTGGGTGTGGACCCCCTGGCCAACGTGGTCTACGTGGGGCCCAGGGAGGCTACCCTTTGGCTAGGGCTTGAGGGAGAGGAGGCCAACCTCCTGGCCGAGCTTCCCGAGGAGGTGGAGGTCCAGGTGCGCTACCGCACCCCTCCCGTAAGGGCCAAGGTGGAGTCCTTAAACCCCTTGCGCCTTCGCTTCGCCACCCCGGTCTTCGCCGTGACCCCGGGGCAAAGCGCCGTGTTCTACCAGGGGGAGAGGCTTTTGGGGGGCGCGGTAATCCGCCAGGGGCTTTACAACCTGGCAGGCCTCGAGGGGAAGCCCCAGGCAAACGCCTTGACCTTCTCCTGACAAAGGGCTGCCAGAGTACAGGTGGGAGGTTTCGGATGCGACGGCTAACGGCAACGGTTTTGGGAGCATTGGCACTAGCGGCTTCGGCATGGGCGCAAGAAGTGATCACCCTGGTGGGGGCGGGGGCCACCTTCCCCTACCCCCTGATGGCCAAGTACGGGGACGAGTACACCCGGCTCACCGGGGGCAAGGTGCGCATCAACTACCAGTCCATCGGCTCCGGCGGGGGTATCCGGCAGTTCCTGGAGCAGACGGTGCACTTCGGCGCCAGCGACGCCCCCCTGACCGACCAGGTCATGAAGGATGTACGCACCCGCTTCAAGACCAACGCCCTCAACATCGCTTATGCCCTGGGGGCGTTGGTCCCGGTCTATAACCTTCCTGGGGTGCGGGAACCCCTGCGCTTCACCGGACCCGTGCTGGCGGACATCTACCTGGGCAAGATCAAGACCTGGAACGACCCTGCTCTCCAGGACCTCAACCCCAACGTGAAGCTTCCTCCCCTGCCCATCACCGTGGTGCACCGCTCCGACGGCTCCGGCACCACCTACGTCTGGGTGGATTACCTTTCCAAGGTTTCCCCCGAGTGGGCCAGCAAGGTGGGGCGGGGCACCAGCGTCCAGTGGCCCGTGGGCGTGGGAGGCAAGGGCAACGAGGGCGTGGCCGGGGTGGTCAAACAGACTCCCGGCGCCATCGGCTACGTGGAGGTCACCTACGCCAAGCAGAACAACCTGAGCTACGGGGCGGTGCAGAATAAGTCGGGACGGTTCATCCTGGCGGACCTCCCCAGCATCAAGGCTGCCGCCAACGTACCCCTTCCCGGGGATATGCGGGTTTCCATCACCGACACCTCCGAGCCTGGCGGCTATCCCATCGCCAGCTTCACCTACCTCCTCCTTTACGAGGACCTCTCCGCCAACAAGGCGGTGAAGAGCGAGGCTGAGGCCCGGGCCCTGGTGGAGTTCGTGAAGTGGATCCTCACCGACGGGCAGAAGTACAACGAGCCCCTCACCTACGGGGCCCTGGCCTCCGTGCCCCAACAGCGGGCCCTGGCTCTCCTCTCCCGGGTCACCTACCAGGGCAAGCCCATCGGCAAAGAGATCACGGGGCGCTAGAAACACCCTTGCCCCAGGGGTGGCCTTTTCCGGGGCCACCCCTTATCTTGAAAAGGGGTTATCCATGAAGCGGCTGTACACCCATTTCGGCGACCGGATCTTTGCCTGGGCTCTCCTTCTCCTGGCCCTGGGTGTGGTGGCCTTGGCCGTGCTCATGGCCTACGAGCTCTATCAGGGGGGAAGCCTGGCCCTGAAGCGATTTGGGCTTTTGGGGTTTGCCCTGGGTAGGGAGTGGGACCCTGTGATCCAGAAGTCCTTCGGGGCCTGGCCGTACATCTTGGGCACGGTGATCGTGAGCCTCTCGGCTCTTTTGCTCTCCTTTTTCCCCGCCCTGGCCGCAGCCATCTTCGCCGCCGAGTATGCCCCCAGGTGGCTCGCCCAGGTGATCAACTTTCTCCTGGACCTCATGGCCGCAGTACCCAGCGTGGTCTACGGCCTTTGGGGCATCTTCGTCTTGGCCCCGTGGATCCGGGACCAGGTACAGCTTCCCCTCTACATGTGGGCGGCGGAGCATGCGCCTTGGTTGGTGCCCATCCTGGGGGTACCCACGGGATATGGGCTGATGACCGCCGTTTTGATCCTGGCCTCCATGATCGTCCCCTACACCGCCGCCTTAGCCCGGGATGCCATCGCCCTGGTGCCCAAGGAGCATCGGGAGGCCGCCTACGCCTTGGGGGCGACCCGCTGGGAAGTGATGCGCATGGCCATCCTTCCTTTGGCCCAGGGCGGGATCATCGCCGGGGCCTTTTTGGCCCTGGCCCGGGCGGTGGGGGAAACCATGGCGGTCACCATGGTCATCGGCAACTCCCACAAGCTTCCCTACACCCTCTTCGGCGGGGCGGCCACCATGCCCAGCGTGATCGCCAACGAGTTCACCGAGGCCGTGGAGGACCTGCACCTTTCCGCCTTGATCGCCGTGGGCTTCCTTCTCTTCTGGGTTTCCATGGCGGTGAACTTCGCGGCGGCCTACGTCCTCCGGCGCCAGGAGCGCCTGGTCAAGGGGGTACTGTGATGCTTCCTGCCGGCAACCTGAGGAGCCTGGAAAAAAACCTGGCCCTTAGAGCCCGCTACCGCAAGGAGCGCTTCATGATGGCCCTGGTGGGCCTGGGTACGGGGCTTGCCTTCCTCATCCTGCTTTTGGTGCTGGCCTACGCCTTAAGCCAAGGGGCAGGCGCCCTTAACCTGGATTTCTTCCTTAAGGACATGCGCCCCCCCGGGGAAACCGGAGGGGGGCTCAGGCAAGCCATCGTGGGTACCCTGATCGTGGACGGGCTTGGGCTTCTCATCGCCCTGCCCTTTGGCCTGGCCGCCGGGATCCTCCTGGCCGAGTATCCCGACCATCCGGTGAACCCGTACCTCCGCCTCCTCTCCGACACCTTAAACGGCATGCCCGCCATCCTCTTTGGGCTTTTGGCCTTCATCCTCATCGTAAAGCCCATGGGGGGGTTTTCGGGTCTCTCGGGAGCCTTCGCCTTGGGCTTCCTCATGATCCCCATCCTGGCCCGGAGCACCGAGGGGGTGCTCAGCCTGGTGCCCAAGGAGATCCGTGAAGCCGGCCTGGCCCTGGGGCTTCCCCGCTGGCGGGTGATCCTTTCCCTGGTCCTGCCCACGGCCCGGGCCGGGCTCATCACGGGGGTTCTTCTGGCCTTCGCCCGGGCGGCGGGGGAAGCAGCGCCCCTCCTCTTCACCGCCTTTGGCAGTCCTCTCTTGGAGCTAAACCCCCTTAAGCCCATGGACACCCTTCCCCTGCGGCTTTTCGCCTTTGCCATCAGCCCCTACGAGGACTGGCACCGCCAGGCCTGGGCTGCGGGGCTGGTGCTCTTTGGGCTCATCACCCTGACGAGCCTGCTGGCCCGCTGGGCCTCGAGGAGGAGGTTCTAAATGTTACCGGAAACCAAGGAAACCGTGGGCACCCACATGGAATCCAAAGGGCTAGTGGTCCGCTACGGAAACCGGGTGGGCGTGGGGGTCGGGGGCGGGGTAAACCTCCCCATCTACCGCCACCGGATCACCGCCCTCATCGGGCCCTCCGGATGCGGCAAGACCACATTCCTAAGGGCCCTAAACCGCATGCACGACCTCACCCCCATCGCCCGGGTGGAAGGGGAGGTCCTCCTGGACGGGGAAAACATCTACGCCCCCGGGGTGGACCCGGTTCTGGTGCGGAGGCGGGTGGGGATGGTCTTCCAAAAACCCACAGCCTTCCCCACCATGTCCATCTACGACAACGTGGCGGCGGGTCTTAAGCTGGTGGGCATAAGGGACAAGCGCCGCCTGGACGAGGCGGTGGAAAGGGCCCTGCGGGGCGCTGCCCTGTGGGACGAGGTCAAGGATCGCCTGCGCACCCCGGCGAGCGGCCTTTCCGGAGGACAGCAACAACGCCTCACCATCGCCCGGGCCCTGGCGGTGGAGCCGGAGGTCCTGCTTATGGACGAGCCCACCGCCAGCCTGGATCCCATCTCCACCCAGGCCATAGAGGACCTCCTCCTCTCCCTGAAGGAGCAGGTGACCATCGTCATCGTGACCCACAACATGCAACAGGCCGCCCGGGTTTCCGACTACACTGCCTTCTTCCTCAACGGGGAGATGGTGGAGTTCGGCCCCACCGAGTCCATCTTCACCAAACCCAAGGACCCCCGCACCGAGGCCTACATCACCGGCCGCTTCGGATAAACTCTAGGGCATGTCCCCTGTAGGCCTCCTCTTCCTGACCCTTTTCAACAGCATCCTGGGGCTTTCCATCCTCTTCCCCATCCTGGGGCCTTTGGGCCGGGAGCTGGGGCTCACCGAGGTCCAGGTGGGTCTTTTCTCCACCGGCTACGCCCTCATGCAGTTCCTCCTTTCCCCCGTCTGGGGGAGGCTGAGCGAGAAGGGCAGGAAGCCCATCCTCCTCCTGGGCATCCTGGGCTTTGCCGTGAGTTTCCTCCTCTTTGGCCTCTTTGCCCTTTTGGGCCAAAGGGGGCTGGTCTCCGCGAGCCTCCTCTTCCCTCTCCTCCTCCTGGCCCGGCTTCTTGGCGGGGCCTTCAGCTCCGCCACCCTACCCACCGCCCAGGCCTACGTGGCCGATATCACCGGGCGGGAAAACCGCACCGCGGGCATGGCCCTCTTGGGGGCAGCCTTCGGCCTGGCGGTCATCCTGGGGCCCGCCTTGGGGGCGGGGCTTGCCGCATGGTTTGGCCTCCTGGCCCCGGTGTTCTTCTCCTCCGGCATCGCCTTCCTCAACGCCCTCTTCGTGGCCCTGGTCCTGCCGGAATCCAGGCCCCAGGGATCGCAGGAGGTGGGGCACCTTTCCCCCTGGGATGGAAGGGTCTTCCCCCTTCTCCTCCTGGGGTTTTCCCTGAACCTTTCCGGGGTGGCCCTCGAGCAGACCATCGCCTTCTACTTCCAAGACCGCCTCGGGCTTTCGGGGGTGGAAACCGCCAGGAGCGTGGGGCTTGCCCTGGTGCTTTACGGCTTTGTGGCGGTCTTCATCCAGGGTTTCCTGGTGCGGCGCTTCTCCTGGCCGCCTAGGACCCTCCTCCTCCTTGGGCTACCCGTGGGCATCCTGGGCTTTCTCCTTTTGGTGGTGGCCCATGGCTTTCCCCTTTTGGCCCTGGGCCTAGCCCTGCAGGGGGCGGGGGCGGCCATGGCGGGGCCGGGGGTCACCGCCGCCCTCTCCCTGGCCGTGGGGGAAGGGGAACAAGGCCTGGTGGCAGGCTTGAACGCCTCCGCCCAGGCCCTGGGCCGGATGCTCGGGCCTGTTCTGGGTACAGGCCTCTACCGCCTTTCCCCTGAGGCCCCCTACCTCCTGGGGGCTATCCTCCTCCTCGTGGCCCTCCTGGCCCTTCCCTTCCTCTTTCGCCGGGCAAGGATCTAGATGCGGCTCCTCGTCTTCCGCCAGCGGAACTTCCGCAACCTGGCCCTCTCGGCCTTCCAGCCCCCTCAGGGCCTTTTCGCCCTGGTGGGAGGGAACGCCCAGGGGAAGACCAGCCTCCTCCTCGGCATCCACCTGGCCCTTGGAGGCGAGGTCCGGGCTTCCTTGGCCGACCTGATCCGTTTCGGAGAGGAGGAAGCCTGGCTGCAGGCGGAGGTGGAAACCGAGCTGGGTCTATACCGGATCGAGCAACGGCTGAGGCCGGAGGGAAGGGAGATCGTGCTGAACGAGAAGGCGGTGAGCCTAAGGGCTCTTCACGAGCTTCCGGGCTCGGTCCTGGTCCTGCCTGAGGACGTGGAGGTGGTGCTGGGAAGCCGGGAGGAGAGGCGGGCCTTTCTGGATCGCCTGATCGGGCGCTTCTCCCGCCGGTACGCCGCCCTTCTTTCCGCCTACGAAAAGGCCCTGCGCCAGCGAAACGTCCTTTTGAAGGCCGGGGGGAACGGGCTTTCCGTATGGGATCAGGAGCTGGCCCGCTACGGCACGGAGATCATGGCCTTTAGAAGGCGCTTCTTAAAGCGGTTCTTGCCCATATTCCAATCCGTCCACCGGAGCCTGGCCCCGGGGGAGGTGAGGCTTCTTCTGGAGGAAACCGCCCCGGGGGATCTCCTCGAGGCCCTAAGGAACCGGAGGGAGGAGGAGCTGGCCCGGGGGCAGACCCTGGTGGGCCCCCACCGCGACGACCTGGTCTTCCTGCTCTCAGGACGGCCGGTCCACCGCTTTGGAAGCCGGGGGGAAGCCAAAGGGGTGGCCCTGGCCCTGCGCCTGGCCGAGCACCGCCTGCTTTCCGAGCACCATGGGGAAGCCCCCCTTCTCCTGGTGGACGAGTGGAGCGAGGAGCTGGACGAGGGCAAACGGCAGGCGGTTCTGGCCTATACCCGCACCCTACCCCAGGCCATCCTGGCGGGGCTTTGGGCCCCCGAGGGGGTGCCGGTATGCTGGGTGGAAGGAGGGGTGGTCCTATGCTGACCCTCCCGGGAGGGTGGGCATGCCCTGGCGGCTTAAAGAGGTGATCCCCGAGGCCCTCAAGAAGGCCGGGGGGAAGGAAAAGCTGAAGCGGGGTCTGGTGCTGGCCGCCTGGCGGGAGGTGGTGGGCAGGGAGCTTGCCCAGCTCAGCGAGCCCCTGGCCCTCGAGGGGGGTGTCCTCACCGTGCGCGTGGCGGACCCCGTCACCGCCCACCAGCTCACCTATAGCCGCCTGGCCCTTTTGCGACGCTACGAGGAGCGGTTTCCAGGGGTGGTGAAGGAGATCCGCTTTGTGGTGGGGCCCCTGGAGAAGGAGCCAGAAGCCCCCAAAACCCCGGAAAACCCCGAGCGCCTCCTATGGGCAAGCCGCCGGGCCCTGGAGCTGGCGGAAAAAGCCCCCCTGGAGCTACGGGAAAAGGTAGCCCGGGCCGCCCTGGCCCTTTTGCAAAAGGATCGGGGCGAGCCCTGCCCCATCTGCGGAAGCCCCAGCCCCAAGCATCCCTGCCCCACCTGCCGCCGCCTTCTGGAAAGCCCCTGGGTGCGCAAGGAGGCGGAGCGCCTCAAGCGAGGCCGGCCCACGGGCCTCGAGGGGGAAGCCCTCCTGGTGGCTCGGCACGTGGCCAGACAATCCCTTCTCAGCGAGATGGAAGCCCTTTACCCCCAGGCCTTACGGGACGAAACCCTACGTCCTCTGCTCCGGGACCTGGCCCAGCGCTTTCGGACCCTCTTTCCCGGGGAAACCCTCCCCGAGGCGGTGCGGAGCCTCCTCGCCAAGGAAGCCTAAAGCCCTCAAACAAGCCCTCAAAGCATCTTCCCCCCTCGCTACCGAGGGGGGAAGTTTTGTGTTTCCATCGTGGTGGGCGGCAGAGGATTTGAACCTCTGACCTCTCGCTTGTAAGGCGAGCGCTCTGACCAGCTGAGCTAGCCGCCCGTGGTGACCCCAGGGGGAATCGAACCCCCGTTTCGGCCTTGAGAGGGCCGCGTCCTGACCGCTAGACGATGGGGCCCTGGCTTGGTGGGCCGTGCAGGATTCGAACCTGCGACCTACCGATTAAAAGTCGGTTGCTCTGCCAGCTGAGCTAACGGCCCAACAGCCTTAGTGATTATAGGGGAAGGATAAAGGCTTGTCCAGGTGAGGGGACCAAAGGGGTGGGACATTTGTCCCTTTCCCCTATGATAGACTTGGGTGTTAAGCTAAAGGAGGGAACCCCTTATGCAGCGGGCCTTTCTGGTTGTGGCCCTGGTAGCGATGGTGGCGGGCGCCGTTGGGCTTGCGCTCCTTCGGCCCTGGTGGTTTACGCCCCTGGCCTCCAACTGGGGTTCCATAGATCAGATCATCCTTCTTTCCCTTCTTCTTACCGGTTTGGCCTACGCTGGCGTCAACCTCTTTTTGGCCTACAGCATCCATCGCTACCACAAGGAGCCCGCAAAGTACCTCCCGGAGGAACCGAGGCTGGAGCGGAAGCTAATCTGGCTCACCACCCTGGGCATCGTGGTCCTTCTGGCCCCAGGACTTTACTTCTACAACCACCTGGTCCACCCCCCAAAGGAAACCTTCACGGTAGAAGTCCTTGCCCAGCAGTGGCTCTGGAGCTACCGTTATCCGGGACCGGACGGGAAGCTAGGAAGGACGTCCATCCAGAAAGCTTCTCCCGCCAATCCCTTTGGCTTGGACCTCGAGGATCCCCCCGCCCGGGACGACATCCTGGTCATCGGGGGTCCCTTGCGGCTCCCTTTGGGAGAACCCGTTCTACTCCTCCTCCGGGCCAACGACGTCATCCACAGCTTCTACGTTCCCGAGTTCCGGATCAAGATGGACGTGGTCCCGGGTATGGTAACCCGCATCTGGTTCACCCCCACCGCCCTCGGCCAGTTCCAGGTGGTCTGCGCCGAGTACTGCGGCATAGGCCATGCCCGCATGCTGGGCCAGGTCCTGGTGATGAAGCCTGAAGAGTTCCAGGCCTGGATTAAAGCCCAGCCCAGCGTGGCCCAGTCCCTGGGCCGGTAAGGAGGAGCCATGGAGTTTCCCGGTTACCATGACCACCGCATTGGCCCGGAGCCCCGAAGCTTCTGGAGCCGGTACGTCTTCAGCCAGGACCACAAGGTGATCGCCATCCAGTACACGCTCACCGCCCTTCTGGTGGGGGCCATCGGCATGGCCCTCTCCTGGGCCATGCGCCTCGAGCTGGCTTTCCCAGGTGTCCTGGATGCGGGAAGGTACTACCAGGCCATGACCCTCCACGGCATGATCATGGTCATCTATCTGCTCACCGCCCTGCTCCTGGGGGGGTTCGGGCAACTTCCTCATCCCCCTCATGCTGGGAGCGCGGGACATGGCCTACCCCTTTGTCAACATGCTGTCCTACTGGGTCTACCTGCTTTCCGTCCTGGTGCTTCTGGCCTCCTTCTTCGTGCCGGGAGGGCCCACCGGGGCAGGCTGGACCCTCTACCCACCCCAGGCCATCACCCGGGGCACCCCCGGGTACGACTGGGGGATCGTCCTCATGCTGGTCTCCCTCCTGCTCTTCATCGTGGCCGCCACCATGGGCGGGCTCAACTACGTGACCACCGTGCTCCAGCTCCGCACCAAGGGAATGACCCTGATGCGGATGCCCCTGGCGGTCTGGGGGATCTTTATCGCCTCCATCATGGCCCTCCTCGCCTTCCCTGCCCTCTTCGTGGGCGGGGTCATGCTGCTTTTGGACCGCACCCTGCACACCAGCTTCTTCATGCCCGCGGTGCTGCAGTTTGGCCAACGCCTGCCCTACGAGGGAGGAAGCCCCCTTCTTTGGCAACACCTCTTCTGGTACTTTGGCCATCCCGAGGTCTACATCGTCATCCTCCCCGCCATGGGGCTTATCTCCGAGCTGGTTTCGGTACACGCCCGCAAGCCCATCTTTGGCTACGGAATGATGGTCTTCTCCCTGGTGGCCATCGCCGCCATCTCCTTCGTGGTCTGGGCCCACCACATGTACACCAGCGGCATGAACCCCTATTTTGGCTTCTTCTTTGCCACCACCACCCTGATCGTGGCCATTCCCTCGGCCATCAAAACCTACAACTGGCTTCTCACCCTGTGGCGGGGAAAGATCCAGCTCACCGTGCCCATGCTCTTCGCCATCGCCTTCCTCAACACCTTCGTGGTGGGAGGGCTTACGGGGCTCTTCCTGGGCAACGTCATCGTGGACTTCCCCCTTCAGGACACCTACTTCGTGGTGGCCCATTTCCACATGGTCATGGGCGTGGCCGCCATCGTGGCCATCTTCGGGGGCATCTACCACTGGTACCCCAAGGCCACGGGTCGGATGCTCAACGAGACCCTGGGGAGAATCCACTTCTGGGCCACCTTCGTGGGCACCTACCTGATCTTCTTCCCCATGCACTTCCTGGGCCTTCTGGGGGTACCGAGGCGGTACAACACCTTTGAAGGGCTTTCCTTCCTGCCCCCCTCCGTGCGCCCCTTGAACGAGTTCATCACCGTGGTGGCTCTCCTGGTGGGCCTAGCCCAGCTCCTTTTCGGCTTCAACCTGGTCTACTCCTACTTCCGCGGGAAGAAGGCCCCAGACAACCCCTGGCGGGCGACCACCTTGGAGTGGCAGGCCCCCACACCCCCACCCCACGGCAACTGGGGGCACGAGCCCCCTCCCGTGGTGTACCGCTGGGCCTACGAGTACAGCCCCCCAGGGGCTAAAGAGGACTTTATCCCGCAAAACGCTCCCCCGGTGGTGGCGGGAGGCAGTGGAGGGGAAGATCATGCCCAAGGTGGAGGAAAGGCCTAAGCTTCCTCCAAAAGGGCCCCCGGGCCGAGAGCTCGGCGGAGGAGAGGGGCCAGAAGACGCCTTTTCCCTTCCCCCAGGGCAGGTGGGCCTTCTCGTCCCGCTCGCCGCCATCACCAGCCTCTTTGCCGCTTTGGTGAGCGCCTACCTGGTGCGCATGGGCCTTCCCGACTGGCAGGCCCTGCCCAAGCCTCCCCTTCTCTGGCTCAACACCCTTGTGCTCCTTCTGGCCAGCCTGGCCCTGGAACGAGCGGCCCGCCTCGAGGCCTGGCCCCAGGCAAGACCCTGGGCCCTGGGCGGCGGGCTTTTGGGAACGGGCTTCATCCTGGGCCAGCTCCTGGCCTGGCGGCTCCTTCTGAGCCTGGGCTATGCCCCAGCGGGCAATCCCGCCAGCGCCTTCTTCTACCTGATCACCGCCCTCCACGGCCTGCACCTCCTGGGGGGAGGGCTGGCCCTGGCCTGGGTCTTTGTCCGGGAAGGGAAGGGCCTTCGGCCTTGCGCATGGTACTGGCACTACCTCTTGGGCGTCTGGCTGGTGCTTTACGCCCTGTTTCTCTGGACCTAAGGAGGGGGGAGTATGGAGGAGAAAACCCTACGCCTGCCGCACTTCCTAAGGGCGCTGGCCGGGGACTGGGGAAGCGACCTTTCCGCCTTCAAGGTGGTCTGGGCCAAGGCCATGATGTGGATTTTCCTCCTCTCCGACACCTTCATCTTCGGCTGCTTCCTCACGGGCTATGCAGCCGCCCGCCTCTCCGCCACCCTGCCCTGGCCCGACCCTGGCAAGGTCTTCGCCCTCCACATCGGCGAGCGCGAGATTCCCCTCCTTCTCATCGCCATCATGACCGTGATCCTGATCAGCTCCAGCGGCACCATGGCCATCGCCGTGTACCACGCCTATAACCGCAACAAGCCCCGCACTGCCCTTTTCCTAGCCCTGACCGCCCTTTTGGGCCTCAGCTTCGTGAGCATGCAGGCCTACGAGTGGACCCACCTCATCCGGGATCTGGGCTTCCGCCCCTGGGGCAATCCCATGGGGGCTCCCCAGTTTGGCTCCTCCTTCTTCATGCTCACCGGCTTCCACGGCCTCCACGTCACCGCCGGGGTTATCTACCTCACGGCCGTGGCCATAAGGGTCCTGAAAGGGGTTTACGACCGGGCGGGAAGCTACGTGGGGGTGGAGGTGGCGGGGCTTTACTGGCACTTCGTGGATTTGGTCTGGGTTTTCATCTTTGCCTTCTTTTACCTGTTCTAGGAGGCAGCATGAACCACGGCACGGAGATCCATCGGGGGGAACAGCACCAGCCCATCGGCACCTATCTAGTGGTCTGGGGACTCCTCTTTCTCCTCAGCACCCTGTCCTACCTCCTGGACTACTTCAAGGTGGAACCTCTGGGTTTACGGCGCTTCCTCATCACCGCCTTTGCCCTCCTCAAAGCGGGGCTTATCGTGGCCTACTTCATGCACCTGCGCTTTGAGCGGGTGGGCCTGGTCTACGCCATCCTTTTGCCTCCCCTTCTCCTCCTGGCCCTGGTGTCCATTTTGCTCCCCGAGGGGCAGTATGTGGCGACGGTGCGGCATTTCTTCTTTGGTGGCCCTTAGCCTGGCCCTGGCCCACCACACCGAAACCCGCCCCAGCGACCTGGGGCCAAGCTGGTGGGGGATTTTGGTGATGGCCCCGGTTCCCTTCCTCCTGGTGGGGGGTGTGGCCTGGCACCTCTGGCGCCGGCGCTCGAGGCCCAGGAAGCCTTGAGCCCAAAGACTACCTCAAGCCCCTGAGCCGCTCCAGGAAGGCCAGCCCAAAAGCCTCCTCCCGCACCCTGCGCCTTAGGCCCTCGAGGTCGAATGGCCTCCGCGCCACCGCCTCCAGGGCCACCTTGGGCAGGGGAGCCGCCTCCAAGAAGGCGAAAAAGGCCTCGTCGGCCCAAGGGGGGACCCAGGCCCCGCTGCGGCAGAGGAACACCCGCTGGAAGATACCTTCCACCGGCCCCCCAGGATCCTTGACCCTCTCCACAGGAACCACAGGCGCGGGCTCCAGGGAAGGATCGCGCCAGGAAGGGTAGAAAACCCTAAGCCTGGCCCCTTGGCGGGCGTAATAGACCATCCAGTCGTCGCAGGCGGGTTCCTCGCCCAAAGGGCGGTAGCCCGCATCGTGATGGGCATCAAAGAGCACCACCTCCCGCACTCCCTGGCGCACCTCTGGATGGAAGGCCAAGGCGTTGGAATCCGCATAGTAAAGGCGGGCCTCCGGGGCGAAGGCAAAGCGCTCCCAGAATCCCTCCCATCCCCGGGCCTGGGGCAGGGGAAGCCCCCTTAGGAGGAAGGCCAAAGCCCGTTCCTCCCAAACCTCCCCCAGGTAGTAAGGGGTTTCAAAGTGGGCCCAGGCGTAAAGGGGGGCCATAGGGTCCTCAGGGTCTTGGGGCACGGGGAAAAAGTAATCAAAATCCACTACCAAAAGGCGCATCCCTTCCCATAGATAGCAAAGCCCCCGCCTCCTGGGCGGGGGCCAAGATCCAAAGGGATCACCAGACGTAGAAGATGGTCACGATCACCAGCCAGACCGCATCCACCAGGTGCCAGTACATGCTGGCCGCCTCGAGGGTGCCGTGGTGGTGCTGGGTAACCTTGCCCCTAAGGGCCTGGAGGTAGGCCAGGATGAGGCCAAAGCCCCCGATGACCACGTGCAGGCCGTGGAGGCCCACGATGGTGAAGAAGGTGGCGGTCCAGAGGTTTTCCTGCCAGCTGGAGTGATGGTGGAACTCGTAGAACTCGTAGGACTGGACCAGGAAGAAGAGGACGCCCAGGATGATGGTGACCAAAAGGCCAAAGCGGAAGGGGCTGAAGCGGCCACGCCTCAGGTCGTGGTGGGCGAAGTGGACGGTGAAGGAGGAGCTCACCAGGAAGAAGGTGTTGAGGAGGGCAAGCCAAAGGGCAGGCCGTTCCTCCGGGGGTACCGCCGCCCCGGTAAGGCGCAGGTAGAGGTAGCCGGCGATGAGGATGGCGAAGAGGCCCACTTCCGAAACCATGAACCAGGCCATCCCCATCCAGGCGTTGGACTTACCCGAAAGGGTGTGGTGCTCCACCGGGTGGCTGTACTCGTCCTCGAGGGCCCACCTGATCAGGCCGTAGACGAAGAGGGCCAGGAAGACCCACATCCACACGTTGGGCACAGGCAGGGCCGCCACGGAAACAAAGAAGGCGAAGAGGGTAGCGGCGGAGTAAAAGGGCCAGAAGGAGCTATTGGGCAGGTGGATGTGGCTGGGGTCTTCGGGCTTCAGCTCCACCCCCTTCTTGGCCCAGTCGTAGAGAGGCCGCTCAGAGGGGAAGTCCTTGGGCAGGGCCACGTCAAAGTTATGGGCCTTGGGCGGGGAGCTGGTGAGCCACTCCAGGGTGTAGCCACCCCAGGGGTTATCCGGAGCCTTCTCCCCGGAGCGCAGGCTCTTCCACATAACGTAGATCCAGACCAGACCCCCGAGGCCCAGGATGAAGGCCCCAATGGTGGAGATCAGGTTAAGCTCCGGCCAGCCGGCGATGTCCGCATTGTAGGTGTAGTACCGGCGGGGCATCCCCAGGAAGCCCAGGGCGTACTGGGGTAGGAAGACCGTCAGGTAGCCCACCAGGAAGAGCCAGAAGTGGAGCCGCCCCAGGCGCTCGTCGTACATGCGGCCCGTCATCTTGGGCCACCAGTAGTAAAGCCCGGCGAAGGCCCCGAAGCCCGACCCCGCCATCAAGACGTTGTGGAAGTGGGCCACCACGAAGTAGGAGTCGTGGAAGTGGTAGTCCAAAGGGGTCATGGAGAGCATGACCCCGGTGATGCCACCCAGGAGGAAGTTGAAGATGAAGCCCAGCACCCAAAGGAGGGGAGTCTTCATCTGCAGGTGCCCAGCCCAAAGGGTACCGATCAAGTTGAAAAGCTTCACCCCGGTGGGCACGGCGATGAGGGCGGTAAAGAAGGCGAAGGCGATCTGGAAGATGGTGGACTCCCCCACGGTGAACATGTGGTGGGCCCAGACCATGGTCCCCAGCACCACGATGCCCATCTGGGCCCAGACCATCTGCTTGTAGCCGAAAAGGGGCTTGCGGGCAAAGGTGGAGGCCACCTCCGCCAGGATGCCCAGATAGGGCAGAAGCATCACGTACACCGTGGGGTGGGAGTAGAACCAGAAGAACTGCTGGAACAGGACCGGATCCCCACCAACATCAGGATTGAACCAGGAAAGCCCGATCTTCCGCTCCAAAAGCACCAAGAGGGTAGCCGAGGTCAGGCCCGCCAAGCTGAAAAGGTTGAGAACGCTGGCGGCAAAGACGCTCCACACGTACATGGGCATCTTCCACATGCTCATCCCTTGGGCCCTGAGGTTGTAGATGGTGGCGATGAAGTTGGCGTTGCCCAAGAGGCTGGAAAAGCCCAGGAGCAGGATGGCGGCCATGTAGAAGTCCACCCCGCTACCCGACTGCACGGAGAAGGGGTAGTAGAAGGTCCAGCCCACGCTGGGAGCTCCACCGGGGAAGAGGTAGCTCATCAGGGCCAGGATGATGGCTCCCAGAAAAGCCCAGTAGCTGAAGGCGTTCACCCGGGGCAGGGCCACATCCCTGGCCCCTAGCATCAGGGGCACCACGAAGTTCCCAAAGCCGGTGAGCCCGGCCTGGATGATGAAGAAGAAGAGCATGGTGGCCCCGTGCAGGGTGAGAATCTGGTTGTACTGCTCCCCCGTAAGGAGGTTGTTGTTGGGCACCGCCAGCTGCGCCCGGATTAGGAGGGAAAATACCCCGGCCAAAGCGAAGGCGAAGAAGGCGGTGGCCGTGTACAAGAGCCCGATCTTCTTATGGTCTACCGTGGTCAGGAGATCCCAAAGGATCGCCCAGAAACCGGCTTTTGGCTTGGTTGCGATGGCCATCTGCCCGTACCTCCTTAGAACTTAGGCAACGCCTTGAAGTCAAAACCCTCCACCTTAAGCCCATCCAGGTAGCGGACCAAAGCGTTCAGGTCCTCCTCGGAAAGCTGGGGGAAGCCCGGCATCTTGACCCCAGGCTTCATGGCCGCAGGATCTCTGATCCAGGCCTTCATATTCTCGGGGGTGTAGTCCACGATGCCCGCCGCCAGGCTGACCCGGTTTCCGGTGAAGGCCAACTCCGGCCCGATGACCGCAGGAGGCATCTTGGCCTGTACCGAGTGGCAGGCCATGCAGTTCTGCTGGAAAACCTGTTGCCCCTGGGCATCGGCCACAGGAGGCGTGTAGTTCTTGGCCGCGGCCACAAACCGATCAAACTCTTCTTTGGGCACCACGATGGCCCGGAAGAGCATGCGGGAGTGGCTGGGACCGCAGAGCTCGGCACAGAAGCCGTAGTAGTTGCCCGGTTTTTCCGGTGTAAAGGAGAGAAGGGTCTTTTGTCCCGGAATGGCGTCCCTTTTTCCTGCAAGGCCCGGCACCCAGAAGGAGTGGATCACGTCCTTGGAGGTGACCTCCAGCACCACCGGCACCCCTGCGGGCAGGATGAGCTCGTTGGAGGTGCGGAAGCCCAGCTCAGGATAGTTAAAGTCCCACCAGAACTGGTAGCCCGTCACCTCCACCTTCAAGGCTCCGGCAGGAAGCTGGTTGACTTGGATAAGGCTCCGGGCCGTCAGGCCGAAAAGAACGAAGACGATCAGGATGGGGATCACCGTCCAGACCACTTCCAACCGGTCATTGCCGTGGAACTGGGCTGGCTCCCCTTCCTGACCGGGTTTGGCCCGGAACTTCCAGGTGATGTAGGCCAGAGCCCCAGCCACCACCCCAAAGATCAAAACGGAGAAGACCAAGACCCAGATGAGGAGGAAGTTGGTCTCCCGGTTGAAGGGGGAGACGGGGTGGGTAATGGCCACCCGGTGGCCCTCCTGGGCCAGGGCCAAACCTATAAGACTGAGCGCCGCTACAACTCTTCTCATCCGCTTCCCTCCCTAAAGCACCCGATCCACCGCCATGGCCACGAACAAGAGGGCCAGGTAAAGCATGGAGTATTTATACAGCGAAACCGCCGTCCTCCGCTCGGGCTGGCGGTAGAGGGCAAGGCTCTTAAGGATAAGCAAAGCATTAAGGGCGAGGCTCAAGAAGAAGTAAACCAGGCCGAGTTCCCCCAAAAGGAGGGGCATGAGGGAAATCAAGGCAGTGAGCACGGCATAAAGGGCGATCTGCATCACCGTCACCCTTTCCCCCAACACCACGGGCAGCATGGGCACCCCCACGGCCCGGTAGTCGTCCTGGATCATGAGGGCCAAGGCCCAGAAGTGCACCGGGGTCCAGAAGAAGATGAGGGCAAAGAGGTACCAGGCGAAGAGGCTTAGCTCGCCCGTCACCGCCGCCCAGCCCACCAGGGGGGGAAAGGCTCCCGCCGCCCCACCGATGACGATGTTCTGCCAGGTGCGCCGCTTCAGGTAGAGGGTGTAGACCAGCACGTACCAGATAAGGCCCATGAGGGCCAGGGTGGCGGAAAGGAGGTTCGCCCCCCACCAGAGGAGAAGGAAGGCAGAAAGGGCAAGGCCAAAGGCGAAGAGAAGGGCATCCCGGCTGGAAATGCGCTGGGTCACGGTGGGACGCTTGGCGGTGCGGCGCATGCGGGCGTCGATGTCCCGGTCCACCACCATGTTGATGGCGTTAGCCGCTCCCGCCATCATGTAGCCTCCCAGGGCCACCACCAGGAAGAGGCCTGTGCCAGGCCAGCCCTTGGCGGCGATGAGCATGGCCAAAAGGGTGGTGAAGAGAAGGAGGCTGATCACCCGGGGTTTGGTGAGGGCCAGGTAGTCCTTCCAGGTGGCTCCCCCAGTGCCCCGGTGCACCTGCCCCGCCTCCGTACCCTCCCCCAGCTCCACCCGCCTAGCCCCCTGGACCAACGCCGCCGCCGAAAGCAGGATGAAAAGAAGCCACACGGCGTAGGCCAAAAGAAGGTGCAGGATCTGCATCCAGACCGGGGCCTTGAGCCACACGTTCACCAGGCCCACGAGAAGCTGCACTCCATAGAGGTACGCGAGGGCATGGGCGAAGCGGCGGGTATGGGAGGAAGGCCGCAGATGGGCCACCAGGTAGCCAGCAAAAACCACATAAAGCCCCACGCTCACGGCGATGAGGGGGTGAAGCACCCTGAGGCGCACCAGGAAGTGCTCGCCTGGGGTCAGGGAGCGCTCCAGGGCCTCGAGGGTGTTCCGGACGGGGAAAAGAAGGTCGCCCAAAGCGGTCACCGCCCCGCTCATCCCCAGGAAGAGCAAGGCGATAAGCCCCAGAAGCAAGGCCGCCCCCACCGCACCCTGCCCCCTAAGGCGCAAGGGAGCACCCCCAGAGGCCCACCAGGCGGTGAGGACCAAGGCGGCGAGGAGAAAGTAGGTGTTGGCCAGGTGGACCATCTGGACCACGGCCCGGGCGGCGCTGGCGTTTTGGGCCGTCCAGCCAAAGAGGACCAGGGAGGCCCCCACCAGGCTCTCCGTGACCATGAAAAGGAGGGAAAGCCCAGCCCCAAAGCGCACAGGATGCCCCTTGGGAAAAGCGCGAAGGGCAGAGAGGAAGAAGAGGAAGACCAAGAGGAAGGCCAGGCCCGAGGTAGCCCGGTGGGTGAACTCGATGAAGGTCTCCACCTGTGGGCTTCTGGGGATGATCTCCCCGTTGCAGGTAGGCCAGTGGGCACCGCACCCTGCCCCCGACCCGGTGGCCCGCACGTAGGCACCCCAGAGGGCCACCAGGATGTTCCACACCAGGACGCCCCAGGCGTAACGGCTAAACCAAGCTTGGCTCATAACAGACCCGTCCCCCAGACGGTAGTGCTTTCCATTCTGCCAGAAGACCTTGTCCAGGGGTGAGGTACATTTGTCCCATCCATTACCTGCCACCTGGGAGACTAATACCCCCGGGCCCTACTTGGCAAGGGGCTGGGCAGAAGGCCCATCCCCACAAAGGATAAGGGCTACCCCACCTTTGGCCCTGCCCGGCGTATGGCTTCCTCCACCCCGTCCGCGTACTTCTGGAAGTTTTCCTGGAACAAGGTAGCTAGCTTCCTGGCCTGGCGATCGTAGGCCTCCTTGTCCTCCCAGGTTTCTCGCGGGTCCAAAAGCTCCTTAGGCACCCCGGGAACCTCCAGGGGGACCTCAAAGCCGAAGACGGGATCCTGGCGGTAGGGAACCCCCTCGAGGGCCCCGCTTAGCGCCGCCTGCAAAAGGGCCCGGGTCACGGGCAGGGGAAAACGCCGGCCCACCCCGTAAGGCCCCCCGGTCCAGCCGGTGTTCACCAGGTACACCCTGGGACCATGCTTCTTGATCTTCTCCCCCAGCATGCGGGCATAGACCCCGGGATGGAGGGGAAGAAAGGGCGCCCCGAAGCAGGCGGAGAAGGTGGCCTTGGGCTCGGTGACGCCCCTTTCCGTGCCCGCCACCCGGGCGGTGTAGCCGGAGAGGAAGTAGTACATGGCCTGCTCCGGAGAAAGGCGGGCGATGGGGGGCAGGACCCCGTAGGCGTCGGCGGAGAGGAAGAAGATGGCCCTGGGATGGCCCGCCATGCCCGAGTCCACCACATTTTCCAGGTGGGCAAGAGGGTAAGAGGCCCGGGTGTTCTCGGTCTTGGTGTCGTCATCCCACTCCACCCGACGGCTTTCCGGGTTGACCACCACGTTCTCCAGGATGGCCTCAAACTGGTTGGAGGCTTTATAGATGAGGGGTTCGTGCTCCGGGGAGAGGCGGATGACCTTGGCGTAGCATCCCCCTTCAAAGTTGAAGACTCCCTCCTCGCTCCAACCGTGCTCGTCGTCGCCGATCAAGGGCCTCTCCGGATCGGTGGAAAGGGTGGTCTTGCCCGTCCCGGAAAGACCAAAGAAGATGGCCACATCCCCCTCCTTCCCCACGTTGGCCGAGGCGTGCATGGGGAAAACCCCCCGCTTGGGCATGAGGTAGTTCATCACGGTGAAGATGCTCTTCTTGATCTCCCCGGCGTACTTGGTACCCACGATGAGGACGAGCTTTCTCTGGAAGCTGATGCCCACGAACACCTCGCTCCGGGTTCCATCCCGCTCGGGGTCGGCCAGGAAGTAAGGGGCGTGGATCACGGTGAAGCCGGGAGCGAAGGGCTCCACCTCGTCGCCCTCGGGGAACCGGCGCGGGAGGATGAACATGTTGCGGGCAAAAAGGGCGTGCCAGGGGCTTTCCGTCACCACCCGCACCGCCAGCCGGTAACGCTTATCCGCTCCCGCATACAGGTCCTGCACGTAGAGGTCGCGGTCAGAAAGGTAGGCGGCCACCCTTTCCAAAAGGGCCTGGAAGGCCTCCGGGGCGAAGGGCTGGTTCACCTCACCCCACCAGACCTCCTCCTCTACGCCCGGCTCCCGCACCACGAACTTGTCGCGGGGGCTTCTCCCGGTGTAGGGGGTGGTGTCCACCACCAAGGACCCTTTGTGGGCCAGAATCCCCTCGCCCCGGGCCAGGGTGTGCTCCACCAGGATGGGAGAAACCGTGTTCCAGAAAACCTGTTTCCTCGGTTTGATGCCCAAAGGCTCCAGTCGGTCCATAGAGACCCCCTAATGCCTAGGGCATCATACACTTATTTCCACGCTTCCAAGGTTAGGAGCCATACCCGGGACGCCCAAGAAGGGCAAAGGTCAAGCGCTTGCCCAGCTCCACCCCGGGCTGGTCAAAGGCGTTCACCCTCCAGAGCTCCCCCAGGAAGGCGGTTTGCCACATGAGGTGCTGCAAGAGCCAGCCCACGGCGTAAGGGGAAACCTCCGAGAGGTAGAGGGTATAGACCCTCTGTCCCGCTTCGGCCAAGGCCTGGTAGGTGGCCTCGGCCTCGGCCTTCAAGAGCTGGAACAAGCCCTTGCCGAAGAGGTAACCTGCCTCCCCCTCGAGGCCTTCCACCTGGGGCAGGAGGAGGTCCTCCGTGGCCCTTTCCGGCACCACCAGAACGATGAGCTTGTCCAGGGGGCCTTCCCGGAAGAGCTGCACCTGGGCGTGCTGGTCCTGGGGACCCAAAGCGGGCACGGCGGTGGTGCCCACCCGGTTGCCCTCCCCATCCCGCTTGCCCAAGGACTCGTCGTGGAGCTGGACAAACCAGGCGGGAAGGTATTTCAGCCTTTCCGAGTACACCATAAAGACCGTGATGGGCAGGTGGCGGTGGAGGTGCTGGAGGAAGGCGGTTTTCAGGGGGAGGTTTTCCTCCAACGGGGCCAGGG
The DNA here is from genome assembly GCF_000511705.1 of Thermus sp. NMX2.A1. Lineage (NCBI taxonomy): Bacteria > Thermotogati > Deinococcota > Deinococci > Thermales > Thermaceae > Thermus > Thermus sp. NMX2.A1. Next base: position 104,566 of record NZ_ATNI01000081.1, on the reverse strand, counting down.
CCAGCTCGTTCGCCTTCCTTGCCCCCATGAGGAGGGCCTCCAGGTCCATCCCGGCAAAGGCCAAGGGAAGGAGCCCCACCGGGGAGAGCACGGAGAAGCGCCCTCCCACGTTTTCGGGAATGGAAAAGGCCTCGAGGCCCTCCTTTTCCGCCAAGGCCCTTAGCGCCCCCCGCCTGGGGTCGGTGGTGAGAACCAGATGCCGCCGCCACTCCTCCCCCAGGTTCTCCCGAAGCCAGTTCAGAAAAACCAGAAGAGCGGCCAGGGTTTCCGCGGTGGCCCCCGACTTGGAAACCGCGTTCACCAGGGTCTTCCGGGGGTCTAGGCCCCGAAGGAGCCGAAGCACGGGCTCCGGCTCCACGTGGTCCACATAGTGGAAGCGCACGCCGCTTTCGTTGAAGGCACTCTCCAGGGCCTTAGGCCCCAAGGCGCTTCCCCCGATGCCCAGAAGGACGAAGTCCTCCACCCAAGGGTTAGCCTCCCGGTAGCGGCGGATCCGCCTCAGGGTTTCCGTGTCCTCGGGGAGGTCCATCCAGCCCAGCATGCTTTGGAGATCCTTCCGCTTGGCCAAAAGAGCCTCCCGGGCTTGAAGAAGGAGGGGCCCGTGCTCCTTAAAAGCCTGGGGGAAATCCGGGAGGAAGCGGGTATCCAGGCGCAGCATACCCCCATGCTACCCGGATGTAGGCTAAAGGCATGGGCTACGTGCCCCCACCCACGCCCCAGCACGGCCTCGAGGAGGGTCCCATCCTCCTCAAGGACGGGCGCACCGCCTTCCTGAGGCGGGCAGGCCCCAAGGACCTTCCCCTTTTCGTGGAGTTCCTGAGGCGGCTATCCCCGGAGTCCCTGCGCATGCGCTTCTTCTCCCCCATCTCCCCGGAAAAGGCGGCGGAGCTTCTCCTTTCCGCCAAACCGGAAGAGGAAAAGGTGATCCTCATGGTCCTGGCGGGAGACCCCCCCAGGATGGTGGCCACGGGGGAGTACGTGCGCCTGAAGGGGGAGGACACCGCCGAGGTGGCCTTTCTGGTGGACGACGCCTTCCAGGGCAAGGGCCTGGGCACCCTCCTTCTGGAGCGCCTGGCCTTGATCGCCGCCAAGCGGGGGGTAAGGCGGTTTCAGGCCTTCGTCCTGGCGGAGAACCAGAAAATGCTCAACGTCTTCATGGAAAGCGGCTTCCAGGTGCGGGCCCGCAGGGATAGCGGGGAGGTGGAGGTGGAGTTTGAGATCCTCCTGGAGGAGAAGGCGGCGGAGCGGTTTGAGTGGCGGGAAAAGGTTTCCACCCTCGCGAGTCTCCATCCCTTCTTCTTTCCCCGGGGCGTGGCGGTGGTGGGGGCCAGCCGCGACCCGGAAAGCATCGGCTACCGGACCCTGGAAAACCTCATCTTTGGCCGCTTCCAAGGCCCCGTCTACCCGGTGAACGAGGCCATCGGCAAGGAAGGAGGTACCGTGGGGCCCCTTCTCGCCTACCCCAGGGTGGAGAGCATCCCCGGCCCCGTGGACCTGGCGGTGATCGCCGTGCCCAAGGAGCGGGTTTGGGAGGCCCTCGAGGCCTCGGGAAGACGGGGGGTGCGAGCCAGCGTGGTCCTCACCACCGGCTTCCAGGACCAAGAGGCCAAAGAGCTGGCCGACAAGGCCAGGCGCCTGGGGATGCGCCTTCTGGGCCCGGGTTCCTTGGGCCTGGTCCACACCCACCCCGAGGTGCGCCTGGCGGCGGGCCTGGCCCCCCTCCCCAAACCCGGACCCCTGGCCATCTCCAGCCAGTCCGGCACCCTGGGCCGGGCGGTGATGGCCTATGCGGAGGGTATGGGACTGGGCATCTCCTCCTTCGTCTCCTTGGGGGCCAAGGCGGACATCTCCTCCAACGACCTTTTGCAGTTCTGGGAAGAGGACGAGCGAACCCGGGTGATCCTCCTTTACCTGGAGAGCTTCGGCAACCCCCGGCGCTTCTCCCGCCTAGCCCGCAGGATCGGCAAGAAAAAGCCCATCCTGGCGGTGCATCCCTCCCGGGATCCCTTGGTGCGCACCCTCTTCGCCCAGGCCGGGGTGATCCGGGCCAACAGCCTGGAGGAAGCCTTTGACGTGGCCGCCCTTCTGGCCCTGGGGCGCCTTCCGGAAAACAACCGGGTGCGACTCATCTCCAACGCCTCCGGCCCCTCCAACCTGGCCCTCGAGGCCCTAAGGGAAGGAGGGCTTTTCGTGGAGCACGTGGACCTAGGCTCCACCGCCAAGGCGGAGGAGTTCGCCCGCGCCCTGGAAGAAGCCCTGGAAGGCGAGGCGGGAAGCGTGTTTCTCCTCTTCGTACCCATGGGCTTTACCAGCGAGGAGGAGTTCCTGGCTCTTTTAGAGAAGGCAGAAGGGAACAAGGTACTCTTGGCCTGCGTGATGGGCTCCCCTGGGGTGCGGGCCCGGGTTATGGGCCAGGTGGCCCTCTACCGCTTCCCCGAATCCGCGGCCATCGCCTTGAGCCGGGCCTGGGCTTACAAGGCCTGGCGGGAAGAGCCCCTCCACTTCCCCGACTTCCCCGACCTGCGCCTGGAGGAGGCGAGGAAGCTTCTAGAAGGGAAAAGGACCCTGAGTCAGGCGGAGGGGGCCGCCCTCTTGGAGTGCTTCGGCCTGCCCTTGGGGAAGGGGGAAGGGCTTTCCCTCAAGCTCACCGCCAAGCCCCACCCCCTCTTCGGCCCCGTCCTCACCCTGGTCCTGCCCACCCCCCTGGGGGACCAGGTGCTGGGCCAGCGGCTTTCCCCCCTCACCCAGAAGGACGCCCAGGAGCTGGTAAGGCCCCTAAGCCACGGGCAAAGCCCGGATCTTTCGGGTCCTCTCGACCCTGCCCCCTACCAGGAAATCGTCCTCAGGCTTTCCCGGCTTCTGGAGGAACTGCCCCAGGTGGAAGAAGTTTCCCTGGAGCTTTCCGGACCCCGGATCGCCCGCTTTGAAGTGCGCCTCGGGGGAAACCCCGAACCGAGGAACCGCCATGCGCATTCAAAGCCCCGCTAACCCCAAGGTGAAGGCCTTGGCCGCCCTGAAGGAACGAAGGGAGCGGGAAAGGACTGGCCTTTTCCTGGTGGAAGGCCGGCGGGAGGTGGAAAGGACCCTAAGGGCTGGCCTCCAGTTAGAAACCCTCCTCCTCGGCCCCAAGGCCACCCCGGAGGACCAGGCCCTGGCGGGATCGGCCCCCACCCTGGAGCTTTCCCAGGAGGCGATGGAGCGGGTTTCCGTAAGGGAGAACCCGCCTCCCGTCATCGGGGTCTTCCGCCTGCCCCACAAAACCCTAAAGGAGGTCCAGCTCCCGCAAGACCCCCTGGTCCTGGTCCTTCTGGGCCTGGAAAAACCCGGCAACCTGGGGGCTATCCTGCGCTCGGCGGATGGGGCGGGGGTGGATCTGGTTCTGGTGGCGGAAGGGGTGGACCTCTATAGCCCCCAGGTGATCCGGAACTCCACGGGGGTGGTCTTCTCCCTGCCCGTCTACCCCGTGGCCGAGGAGGAAGCCGCCCGCTTCCTGGAGGAAAAAGGGCTTTTTTTGGTGGCCGCCACCCCCAGGGGGGAGAAGGTTTACTGGGAAGAGAACTACCAAAGGGGGGTGGCCTTCCTCCTGGGAACCGAGGACGAAGGCCTTTCCGAGGCCTGGCTGGCCCGGGCGGGGGTGAGGGTGCGCATCCCCATGCGGGGGGTGGCGGATAGCCTCAACGTTTCCGTGAGCGCTGCCCTCCTCCTCTACGAGGCCCTGCGCCAAAGGGGCGGAGGATGAGGTTTCCCCTCACCCCCTTGCTGGCCCTGGGGCTTTTTCTTTCCCTGCCCGTGTGGGCGCTCCCTTCGGCCCTGGGGATCCTCCTCCTCCACCTGGGCAAGCGGTTCTACCCCGGCGCCTTCCTATGGGGAGCCTTCCTTCCCGGTCTCCTCCATGCCTTTACCCTCCCTTTCCCCACCTGGCTCCAGGGATGGGCCCTGACCTCCGGGCTTCTCCTCCTCTACGGCTTTTTCCTGGCCGCCAAGGCCAGGCCCCTTTCCAGCCTCTTCCTCCTCCCCTTGGCCCTTGGGCTTGGGCCATGGGGCCTCTTCCTCCTGGGCCTCCTGCACGGAATCAGCCTTCTGGAGGAGGCCCATGGGCGGGCCCAGGAACGGGGGGAATGGTTTTGGACCCCCCCTTCCACCCTATGGATCCCAGGGATCCTGGGCCTTTTGCTGGCAGGCCTGGCCTTTCTTCCCCTCCATCTTCCCGCCCTTCCCCTACCGGCCCTGGCTCCCCCTAGCCTTCAGGCTTCCCCGGAAGCGAAATCCCAGCCGGGAGAGGAAGCAGCCTACCAGGCCCCCGAGGAAGGGTTTTCCCCCTGGGTGGCCTTCCTCAACCGGGCCTTGGCCCATGCCCAGCCCCTGGCCCTCCTTCTTCTCCTCCTGGCGCTTCTGCCCCTTTTGGACCGGGGGGAGAGGCTTCCCTACCGGGGGCTTCACCTCTTGCCCCTCTTGCTGGCCCTTTTGGCCGGGGGCCTTTTCCTCCTCTACCTGGGTACCCTGGGGGGTGGGGAAAGCGCATGGGGAACCAGCCCCTCAGCCTCCATGCCCACCCCTTCCCAGGAGAGCGGCCCCAAAGAGGCTGTACCGGGACCCAGGCGGTTAGGCGAGGTGGGCATGGCCCTGGCGGGGCTTTCCGCCCTTTTCACCCTGGGGCTTCTCTCCCTCCTGGCCTTCCTGGTTTGGCGCCACCGGGACCGGGAAGAGCAGGAGGCCGCCCAGGGCATACCGGCCAGGAGTTCCAAGCGCTTTCAAGAAACCCTCCCCCAAGACCGGGTGCGGCGGGCCTATCTCCAGACCCTTAAAGCCCTAAAGGCCCTGGGCCTTCCCCGGCTGGCCTCCGAGGGGCCCCTGGAGTACCTGGAGAGGGTTTCCCTCCCCCTTCCCGGGTTGAGAGAACCCTTGGAGGGGCTCACCCGGCTTTACCTGCCCGCGCGCTACGGCGGAAGGACCGGGGAGGAGGAAGCGGAAAGGGCGGAAGCCCTCTTGGGGGATATCCTTAGGCTATGTTCCTCGCCCGCATCCAAAGGGCCCTTTCGGGCCGGGTCCTCCTGAGGGAGGAAACCCTAAGGCTTTCCCTGGCCACCCTCCTTTCCGGGGGGCACCTTCTTCTGGAGGACGTGCCCGGCACGGGGAAGACCACCTTCGCCAAGGCCTTGGCCCGGGTCCTGGGCCTTTCCTTTAGCCGCATCCAGATGACCCCCGACCTCCTGCCCCAGGACCTCACCGGCGTCTACCTCTACCGGGAAGGAAGCCTCCTTTGGCAGAAGGGACCCGTCTTCGCCCAGGTGCTCTTGGTGGACGAGCTCAACCGGGCCACCCCCAGGACCCAGTCCGCCCTCCTCGAGGCCATGGGGGAAGGCCAGGTGACCCTGGAGGGGAAAACCCATCCTTTGCCCGAGCCCTTTTTCGTCCTGGCCACGCAAAACCCCGTGGAGGAGGAGGGCACGTACCCCCTGCCCGTGGCCCAGCGGGACCGGTTCACCGCCCGGCTATCCCTGGGCTACCCCGACGAAAAGGCCCTCCTCCAGGCCCTGAAGGAGAGGGAACCCCTAGAGGGCCTGGAGGCGGTCACCCAAGGGGAGGAGATCCTGGCCCTTCGCCAGGAGGTGCGCCGGGTGCGGGTGGCCGAGGAGGTGCTGGACTACCTCCTGGCCTTGGCGGGCTGGCTCAGGAGCCGGGAGGAGGTGCGGCTTGGCCCCTCCCCCAGGGCTCTTTTGCAGGTGGAGCGCCTGGCCCAGGCCCTGGCCCTCTTGCAGGGACGGACCTTCACCGTGCCCGAGGACATCAAGGAGGCCTTCCGGGCCGCCATCCCCCACCGCCTTCTCCTACGGCTGGAGGCGGAGCTTTCCGGAGCCAGCCCGGAAGGGCTGGTGGCGGAAGCCCTCAAGGCGGTCCCCGCCCCGGTGGAAAGGGCCTAGGGAAGGACGTCATGGAAGGGGTTTTGGGCCTTCTATCCCTCCTTCTCCTCCTCGCCCTTTGGCGGGCACCCCGATTGGCCCGGATCCGGGTGCAAACCCCGGACCTGGCTCCAGGCTTCCCCGGGCAGGTGCGGCTTGGGCAGGTGGCGGTGGAGGTCTGGGCTCCCCTTCCCCTTTTCTTCCGCCTGGAAAACCTCCCCTCGGCCCCCTTGGGCTTGGAACCCCGGGGCCTTTCCGGGATGGCCTGGGGGAAGATCCGGTTGGCCCTGCCTCTTTCCTGCCGCTACCGCCGGCGGGGAGAGCATACCCTCCGCCTTACCCTACGCTTCACCAGCCCCCTGGGCCTGGGGGAGAGGCTTCTCAGCCTGGAGGCGGGGAGGGTCTTGGTCTACCCCGCCTTGCGGCCCCTACCGCCCTTTGAGCCCGCCCCCAGCTTCTTCCTGGAGGGCAAAACCGAGCCCTTCGGCCTTCCCGATCCCCTCGAGGCCAAGGGCCTCCGCCCCTACCAGCCCGGGGATTCCCTGCGCCTTCTGGCCAAGCCGGCAAGCCTCCGCCAGGGCCGCCCCATCGTGCGGGAAGTGGAAAAAAGCCTTCTGGGAAGCCTCTTCCTTCACCTGGACACCCAAAGCCTCCACCCCGCCTACCTGGACCATGGGGCGAGCCTTGCCGCCTGGCTCCTTCTCCTGGCGGAGAAAAGCGGGGTTTCCTATGGCCTTTCCGCAGGAGAGGTCCTGCCTTTGGGACGGGGAAGGGGCCACCTGGTGAGGGCCCTCTCGCTTCTGGCCCGCCTAGAGCCCACCCAAACCCCCGCCCTCCCGCCCAAGGCCCCTCCTGGAAGCACCTTCTTCCTCATCACCCAGGCGGCGGAACAAGCCTTCCTCAAGGCGGCCTTAAAGGGAAGCGCCCAAGCCCGGCAGGGAGTTCTCCTCCTCCTCCCCGAGGGTTACTTCCTTTACCCAGGGGAAAAGGGCCGGCTGGCCTTGGGCAAGACCCCGGGCCTGGAGCGAGCCCTGGCTATGCGGGGCCTCCTCCTGGCCCATGGCCTCGAGCTGAAGGTGGTGAGGGGCCACCAGCCCCTCTCCTTATAAAACCCCCCTCAACCCCCTTGACAGGAACACGCGGGGGCAAAATAATAACCCTTGGTTTGACACTCTCGCCCTTTGAGCGTCAAAGGAGGGAGTGAATATGGCTGCGGAGGTGAAGACGGTGATCAAGCCCCTAGGCGACAGGGTTGTGGTGAAACGGATTGAGGAGGAGCCCAAGACCAAGGGCGGCATCGTGCTCCCCGACACCGCCAAGGAGAAGCCCCAGAAGGGCAAGGTGATCGCGGTGGGCTCGGGCCGCATCCTGGACAACGGGCAGAAGGTGCCCCTCGAGGTCAAGGAGGGGGACATCGTGGTCTTCGCCAAGTACGGCGGCACTGAGATCGAGATCGACGGCGAGGAGTACGTGATCCTCTCCGAGCGCGACCTTTTGGCGGTTCTGCAGTAAGGGAGGTGAGGTATGGCGAAGATCCTGGTGTTTGACGAAGCGGCCCGCCGGGCCTTGGAGCGCGGCGTGAACGCGGTAGCCGACGCGGTGAAGGTAACCCTTGGCCCCCGGGGCCGGAACGTGGTCCTGGAGAAGAAGTTCGGCTCCCCCACCATCACCAAGGACGGGGTGACGGTGGCCAAGGAGATCGAGCTGGAGAACCACCTGGAGAACATCGGGGCCCAGCTCCTCAAGGAGGTGGCCTCCAAGACCAACGACGTGGCCGGCGACGGCACCACCACCGCCACCGTCTTGGCCCAGGCCATCGTGCGGGAGGGCCTCAAGAACGTGGCCGCCGGCGCCAACCCCTTGGCCCTCAAGCGGGGCATTGAGAAGGCGGTGGAGGCGGCGGTGGAGAAGATCCGCTCCCTGGCCATCCCCGTGGAGGACCGCAAGGCCATCGAGGAGGTGGCCACCATCTCCGCCAACGACCCTGACGTGGGCAAGCTGATCGCCGACGCCATGGAGAAGGTGGGGAAGGAGGGGATCATCACCGTCGAGGAGTCCAAGAGCCTGGAGACCGAGCTGAAGTTCGTGGAGGGGTACCAGTTTGATAAGGGGTACATCTCCCCCTACTTCGTCACCAACCCCGAGGCCATGGAGGCGGTCCTCGAGGACGCCTTCATCCTCATCGTGGAGAAGAAGGTCTCCAACGTGCGCGAACTCCTCCCCATCCTGGAGCAGGTGGCCCAGACGGGTAAGCCCCTCCTCCTGATCGCCGAGGACGTGGAGGGCGAGGCCCTGGCCACCCTGGTGGTCAACAAGCTCCGGGGCACCCTGAACGTGGCTGCGGTGAAGGCTCCCGGCTTCGGTGATCGCCGCAAGGAGATGCTCAAGGATATCGCCGCCGTCACCGGTGGTACCGTCATCTCCGAGGAGCTTGGCTTCAAGCTGGAGAACGCCACCCTCTCCATGCTGGGCCGGGCCGAAAGGGTGCGGATCACCAAGGACGAGACCACCATCGTGGGCGGCAAGGGCAAGAAGGAGGACATCGAGGCCCGCATCAACGGCATCAAGAAGGAGCTGGAGACCACGGACAGCGAGTACGCCAAGGAGAAGCTCCAGGAGCGCCTGGCCAAGCTGGCGGGGGGCGTGGCGGTGATCCGGGTGGGGGCTGCCACCGAAACCGAGCTCAAGGAGAAGAAGCACCGCTTTGAGGACGCCCTGAACGCCACCCGGGCCGCGGTGGAGGAGGGCATCGTCCCGGGCGGTGGCGTGGCGCTCCTCAGGGCCATCAGCGCCGTGGACGAGCTCCTTAAGAAGCTGGACGGGGACGAGGCCACCGGGGCCAAGATCGTGCGTCGGGCCCTGGAGGAGCCTGCCCGTCAGATCGCCGAGAACGCTGGCTACGAGGGCTCCGTGGTGGTCCAGAGGATCCTCTCCGAGACCAAGAACCTCCGCCTGGGCTTCAACGCCGCCACCGGGGAGTACGTGGACATGGTGGAGGCAGGCATCGTGGACCCTGCCAAGGTGACCCGCTCCGCCCTGCAGAACGCCGCCTCCATCGGCTCCCTCATCCTCACCACCGAGGCGGTGGTGGCCGAGAAACCCGAGAAGAAGGAGTCCACCCCCGCTCCCACGGGCGGCGACATGGACTTCTAAAGCCACCCCAACCTGGCTTTGCCAGGTTGGGGCCCCGGCAAAGGGGCAAAGGAGGCTGGGCCTACGCCCAGCCTCTTTTCCCTAAAAGGGCACCACTTCCTCCTTGGGCCCTCCTCCACCGTTCCCCTGGAGGAAGGCCTCCCGATCCGGGATCAAGTAGGCGCGGAAGCCCTCGGCCTCGAGGGCCTCGAAAACACCTTCCCCGACCCGGGCTTCCCGTAGGGAGAGGATGGCTTCTCCAAAGGGCCCCTGCACCCTCAGGTAGAGGGGGAGGTTCCCGGGGTGCTCATCCAGGATGCTCTTCAGAAGGGCAACACCCCCTTCGTCCAAAAGGGCATGGTCTACCTCCACCTCCAGGGCCTTGGGGGCCTCGGCCACCTCCTCGTGGGTCCAGGCGGCCTGGGCCATGACCCTAAGCCCCCCTTCCTCCCGCTCCACCTCCGCCAGGACCAGGAGAGGGGTGTCCTCCTTGAGCTTGGGAGAAACCCCCTCGTAAGCCCGGCCGAAAACCACCACCTCGAGGGCCCCTGTCTCATCGGAGAGGGTAAAACGGGCCATCATGCCCCCGCTTTTGGTGGGCTTGCGCGCCACCTCCTCCACCATGCCCGCGAGGAGCACCCTGGGCCTTGGGGGAAGGCCCCGGATGAAGTCGGAAAGCTCCTCCAGGGTGCAGCTCGCCACCTCCCTCAGGCCCGGGTAGCGCAGCACCGGGTGGCCGGAAACGTAGATGCCCAAGGCCTCCTTCTCGTAGCGGAGCCGGGTGATCTCGTCCAGGGGCAAGGCTTCCGCCAGGGGAGGTTCTTCCACCTCGGCGAACAGGCCCATCATGCCGGATCGCTCCCGCTCCCGGCTTTCCGCCGCCCACCGGAGGAGGGGGTCCAAGGAAGCCAGCAACCGGGCCCTGTCCCCAAAGGCGTCAAAGGCCCCCGCCTTGATAAGGGACTCCAGGGTGCGCTTGTTCACCACCCTCTCGTCCAGGCGCTTGAGGAAGTCCCCGAGGCTCTTAAAGGGACCACGGCGCTCCCTTTCCGCCAGGATGGCCTGGGCTGCCCCTTCCCCCACGTTCTTCACCGCGGAGAGGCCAAAAAGGATCTCCTCCCCCACCACCTTGAAGTCAAAGCCTGAGCGGTTGATGTCGGGGGGAAGGACCTCTATGCCCATGGCCCGGGCGTCGCGGATGTACTCCGCCACCTTGTCGGAATCGTGCCGCTCCACGGTGAGGAGGGCGGCCATAAACTCCACCGGGTAGTGGGCCTTCACGTAGGCGGTCTGGTAGGAAAGGAGGCTGTAGGCGGCTGCGTGGGACTTGTTGAAGCCGTAGTTGGCGAAGGCCTCCAGCATGTCAAAAAGCCGGTTGGCCTCCTCCTCGGGCACGCCCCGCTCCCTGGCCCCCCGCACGAAGCGCTCCCGGTGCTTTTGCATCTCCTCCACCTTCTTCTTGCCCATGGCCCGCCTCAAAAGGTCGGCCTCCCCTAGGGAGTAGCCCGCCACCTGGGAGGCGATCTGCATGATCTGCTCCTGGTAGACGGGGATGCCGTAGGTTTCCTCCAGGATGGGCCTCAGGTACCTCTCCGCATGGGGGAATTCCACGTAGCTCACGGGCTCCTGGCCATGGTGGCGGCGGATGTAGGTGGGGATGTGCTCCATGGGCCCCGGGCGGTAGAGGGAAACCAGGGCGATGATGTCCTCGAGGCGCCTGGGCTTTAGCCCCCGCACCGTGGCGGTCATCCCTCCCGATTCCAGCTGGAAAACCCCCTTGGTCTCCCCCCGCGCCAAGAGGGCGAAGGTCTTGGGGTCGTCCAAGGGCAAGCGATCATAGTCCAGCTCCACCCCCTTGGACTCCTTCACGATCTTCTTGGCCTCGTCCAGGAAGGTGAGGGTGCGCAAGCCCAGGAAGTCCATCTTCAAAAGCCCCAGGGCCTCCACCGCCCCCATGTCGTACTGGGTCACGGGCCGTCCCTCCTGGTCCCGCATGAGGGGCACCAGGTCCGTGAGGGGCTCGGCGGCGATCACCACCCCGGCGGCGTGCACGGAAGCATGGCGGTTCAGGCCCTCGAGGCGCATGGCCACCTCGATCACCTCCCGCACCCGGGGGTCTTTTTCCATCTCCGCCCTTAACTCCGGCACCAGCTCTATGGCCTCGGCCAGGGGCTTGGGCTTGCCGAACTGCACGGGAATCAGCTTGGCCAGCTCCTCCGCCTTCTTGTGGGGGATGCCGTAGACCCGGGCCACATCCTTGAGGGCTGCCTTGGAGGCCAGGCTACCGAAGGTGCCGATCTGGGCCACCTTCTCCTCCCCGTAGCGCCCGCGCACGTACTGGATCACCCGGTCCCGCTCCCGGTCGGAAAAGTCCGTGTCGATGTCGGGCATGGAAACCCGCTCGGGGTTCAGGAAGCGCTCAAAGAGGAGGCCGAAGCGCAGGGGGTCGATGTTGGTGATGCCCACGGCATAGGCTACCAGGCTCCCGGCGGCGCTTCCCCGGCCTGGTCCCACGGAGATCCCGTTCCGCCTGGCCCAGTTGATGTAGTCCTGGACGATGAGGAAGTAGCCGGGAAAGCCCATCCGCTCGATCACGGAAAGCTCGTAAAGGGCCCGGTGCAAGATGGCCTCCGCCGTCCACTCCCTCACCCCCTCCAACGGGGGTAGCTTGGGCAGAAGGGCTTCCCAAGCCTTCCCTTCCACCTGGGCCAAGGCCTCCGCCAGGGCTTCCCCGTCCCCATGGGGCGGTATCTTCCCCAGAAGGCGGAAGACCTCCCGGTAAAACCCCTCGGTGATGCGGTCCGGATACCGGGAAAGAAGCCCTTTGAAGGTGAGCTCCCTAAGGTACTGGGCCTCGGTCCTTCCCTCGGGAAGGGGAAAGCGAGGGATGCGGTAGACCATCTTGTCCCCGATGGGAAGGTCCACCTCGCACATGCGGGCGATCTCCACCGTGTTGTCAAAGGGTTCGTCGCCCCACTCCTCCTCCGGGAGCATGGCCCGCATCTCCTCTGGGGTCTTCACGTAAAACTCGTCGCAGGGGAAACGCCAGCGCTCGGGGTCATCCAGGGTGCTCTTGGACTGGATGGCGAGAAGCACCTCGTGGGCCCGGGCGTCCTCCTTGCGCACGTAGTGGCCGTCGTTGGTGGCCACCATCCCCAGGCCGTACTTCCGGGCGAACTCCCTCAGGACCTGGTTAACCTTCCTTTGCTCGGGCAGGCCGTGGTTCTGGATCTCTATGAAAAAGCGGTCGCCGAAGATGGAGAGGTACTCGTTCAGCCGGGCCTCCGCCAGGTCCAGGCGGTCCTGCAGGATGAACTGGGGAATCTCCGCCCCCAGGCACCCCGAAAGGGCGATAAGACCCTCGGCATGCTCCCGTAGAATCTCCCGGTCAATGCGGGGTTTTTCGTAAAAACCCTCCAGGTATGCCCGGCTCGCCAGGCGCACCAGGTTCTGGTAGCCCTTGAAGTCCCTGGCAAGAAGGGTGAGGTGGAAGTACCCCCCGTCCAGGCCCTTCCCCCTTTTGCGGTCAAAGCGGCTTTCCGCGGCCACGTAAGCCTCGTAGCCGATGATGGGCTTGATCCCCATGGCGGTGGCCTTCTTGTAGAACTCCACCGCCCCGAAGAGGTTGCCGTGGTCGGTCATGGCCAGGGCAGGGTCCTCGGGGGAAACCGTTTTCACCCACTCAAGAAGGTCAGAAAGCTTCGCCGCCCCGTCCAGGAGGGAGAACTGGGTGTGCTGGTGCAGGTGGGCGAACTTAAGGCGGCCCATAGGGTCCAGTCTAGCAAGGGCCTTGCCTCCCTTAGTTAGGTACTTGGGTATACTGATTAATGCAATGATTGAGGACACCAGCACCCCCATCTCCGCCACCGAGGCCCGGGTTCACTTTGGGGAGGTCCTCCAACGCGTGGCCCAGGGAGAAACCCTGGTGGTGGAACGGGGAGGAAGAGCCGTAGCGGTCATCCTGTCCGTGGAAGAATACGAGCGGCTCCGGAAAGCGCCTAAGCAACAAGAGATCCTCGATGCGCTTTGGAGGCTGGGCCAGGAGATCCGAAGCCACCTACAAGGACCCATCTCTTCCCCAGAGGAAGTCATACGGGCGATGCGGGAGGAACGCACCCTTGAACTGGGCGGTTCTTGACGCAAGCTTCCTCATGCGAGTTCTTCTGGCAGGCATCCTTGGCGACAGAAGGGCCCATGAAGCTTTTCTTGGTTTGGGTAGCAAGGAGGTGGTCGCCCCCACCCTCCTGCCTTACGAGGTGGCCAATGCCCTTCACCGCTACGTTCTGGGCGGGGTCTTGTCAGGGCCCCAAGCGGAAGCCTTTTTGCGAGGAGCCTTGGGCCTGAACATCCGCCTGATGGGGGACAAAGGCCTTCATCTAAGAGCCTTGGCCCTATCCCAAGCCCTGGGTTTAAAAGCTGTGTACGACGCCCATTACCTGGCCCTGGCGGAGAAGCTTCAGGCTGAATTCTGGACAGCGGACGGAAAGCTATCCCGGAAGGTTACGGAAGCGCAAGTTCAAGGCTTGCTGGAAGGCATCACCGTGCGCTATTTAGAACCCCATGACCCTGGGCCAACTTAGGGAAGAAGTCTGGAACACCTTAGCCCGCTACGACCTGGCCCTTCACCCCACGCCTCCCCACGGCCACCACCCCAACTTCCTGGGAGCCAAAAAGGCAGCGGGGCTCCTCCTCCGCACCCCGGAGTTTCAAAGGGCCAGGCTCATCCTGGCGGGCATGGATGCGGTGCTGAAACCCTTGCGGGAAGAGGCCCTGAAGGCAGGAAAGGCCCTGATCCTCCCCCACCCCGACCGGCCGGGGGAGTTCGTGCTCCTTAAGGACCTGGACCCAAGAAAGCTCAAGCGGGTGCGGGAGGCCTACCGCTACGGGGTGAAGGTGGACCTAAAGGGGCAGCCCATAGACCTAGTCCTCATCGGGGCCGTGGCCGTGGATGAAGAAGGGGGCTGGGTGGGGAAGGGCTACGGTTTTCCCCAGGCCTGGCTTGCCGTGGAGGCCCCCTTCGCCACCCTGGCCCACGCCCTCATGGTCTACCCCAAGCTTCCCGTGGAGCCGGAACGCCGGGTGGACCTCATCGCCACCCCGGCGCGGCTCATCCGGCCTTAAAGGGCGAACTCCTTAAGGAGGCCCTCGAGGTCCAGGGGTTCCTGTTGCCCTAAGGCAGGGTAGACCTCAGGGTAGCGGGGCAGATAGGCCTTGAGGCGCTCCTCAAAGGTGGGGACCTCCGCCTTCCAGAAGACCCCTATGGGGATCCGCTCCCCCCACTCCGCCGCTTTTTCCTGGAACTGGGCCATCCTGCGATCCAGCTCCTCCGGGGGAAGCCCTTCGGGAACATGGGGGTCGTATCCCTCATCCTGGAGCTTATAGAGCCTGGGGGCGAACCACTCCTTGGTGTGCAGGTCGTTGTAGGTGGGGCAGGGCTGGAGGACATGCAGAAAAGCCAGGCCCTTATGGCTAAGGCCCTCCTTGATGAGCTCCTTGAGGCCCTTCACGTCGTAGGCGTAGCCCCGGGCGATCCAGGTGTAACCCGAGGCAAAGGCCAGAAGCAGGGGGTTGATGCGCCCCTGGGGGTTGGGCTTGGGAAGGCTTTTGGTCTTCTCCCCTAGGCCCAGGGTGGGCCCCGCCTGCCCCTTGGTGAGGCCGTAGACCTCGTTGTCGTAGAGGATGTAGAGCATGTCCACGTTGCGGCGGCCTGCGGCCACGAAGTGCCCGGCCCCGATCCCAAGGCCATCCCCGTCCCCACCCACCGCCACCACGGTGAGGTGGGGGTTGGCCAGCTTGGCCCCCTGGGCCACGGGGAGGACACGGCCGTGGAGGGTGTGGATCCCGTAGACATTAAGGTAGTGAGGGGTCTTGGCGGAGCAACCGATTCCCGAGAAGACCGCCGTCTGGGAAGGATCCCGCTTCAGCTCGAAAAGGGCCATCTGCAACGCGGAGAGGATGCCATAGTCCCCGCAGCCCGGGCACCAGTCCGGTTGCTTTTCCGCCTTGTAATCGGCAAGTTTGAGTTCCAGCATGGTTAAACTCCTTTCCTGAGCACCAGGCGCTCCGGGGCCCTGCCCGCAAGCACCTGCTCCAAGGCCTGCACCGCCTCATCCAGGGTGATGGGGCGGCCGTTGTACTTCACAATGCGGTGATCCACCCGCCTTAAGGTTTCCTGCTGCACCAGGTCCGCAAGCTGCCCCGAGTAGTTGTGTTCCACCGTGACCAGCTTTTTCCCCTCCAGAAGTGCACCAATCTCCGGGAAGGGCCAGAGGAGCCTGAGGTGCAGGTAGCCCACCCCAGGCAGGCGGTCCAGGGCTTCCAGGAGGGTACCCTTCACCGTGCCCCAACCCAGGACCAGGACTTCGCCATCCCTGTAGAGGGTGTACTGGTCCTCGAGGGGAATCTCCCTGCGGGCGTCTTCCAGCTTGCGCATGCGCTTTTCCATCTGGTATTCCCTGAGGACGATGTCCTCGGTGATGTGGCCCTCGAGGTCGTGCTCGTCCGAGGTCATCCAGTAAAAGCCCCCCGGGGTGCCAAGGGGGATAAAGGGGGAGATGCCGTCCTCCGAGGGAGCGTAGCGCTCATAGGGGCCAAACCCCTCCTTTCTGGGGGTGAGGCGTTTTTCCCCATCCAGGGAAAGCACCCTCAAGGCCTCCTTGGGAAGGCTCTGCGCCATGGAGGCCAGGAACTTGTCCAAAAGGTGCACCACCACCGTCTGGTAGCGCCAGGCCCAGGCCAGGGCCTTCTGGGCATCCAGGAAAGCATCCTCTATATCCCCAGAGGCCAGGACGATCCTGGGGTACTCCCCGTGCCCGCCCCGGATGGCGAACATCAAGTCGCCCTGCTCGGTGCGGGTGGGAAGGCCGGTGCTCGGGCCACCCCGCTGGTAGAGGGTCACCACCAAGGGGGCCTCGATCATGCCGGCAAAGCCCATGCCCTCGGCCATGAGGCTGAAGCCTGGCCCGCTGGTGGCGGTGGCGGCCCTGGCCCCGGTGAGGGCCGCTCCCACCGCCATGGTCACCGCGGCGATCTCGTCTTCCGTCTGGACCACGGCCACGTCGGCTCCGGTAAAGGCCGTGTGGGCCTCGAGGTAGGTGGACTCGTCCGTGGCCGGGCTTATGGGGTAGTAGGTCTGGAAGCGAAGCCCGCCAGCCAGCTTGCCCAAGGCCGCCGCCTGGGCCCCGGTGAGGTAGACTCGGCCCGGCTCGTACCCGTTTAGGTGAAGCTGGAAGGAAAGCCTGGGCACCTCCTCCCGGTACACCGCCTCGGCCACCTTCTGGTTTAGCTCCAACACCTTGCCCCTAAACTGCAGGGCCAGGGCCTCCAGCAAGGGTTCCAGGGGGAAGCCCAGGAAGTGGAGGCTCGCCGCCACGGCGATGGTGTTCAGGGTGCGCCGGGCTTGAAGGGAAGGGACACCCAGCTCCGCCCCGATCCGGTCCGCCACCTCCTCAAAGGGGTAGGGCAGGGGCTGGACCCCCGACTCCACGTAGGCGGCAAGGAGATCCTTCAGGGTGGGGTCCAGCTTGCCGAAGCGTTCCGAAAGGGCCTCCGCCACCCGGTGGTCCAGCATGGGAAGCTTGTGCACCGTGAGCTCCAAGACCCGGGGATCGTAAAGGATCACCCCTCCAGACCGAATCTCGTCCAGGTGCCGGGCCAGGGTCTCCCCGTCCAGGGCCACCAGCATGTCCACCTTTCCTCGGAAGGCCGCCACGGGTTTTCGCGAGAGGCGCACATCCAAGTAGGAGTGCCGCCCCATGATGTTGGAGTGGTACTCCCGCTTGGTGGCCACCCACCAGCCCCCCTTGGCCACCGCCCGGGCGAAAAGGGTGGCCGCCGTCTCTATCCCGCCCCCTTGGGGGCCGCCCACGCGCCAGGTGAAGTCTTCCATAAGCCCTCCTTTGCTCTTTGATACCCTACTCCTTAAGGGTCCGGCTTGGCTAGGGGCATTTGCCCAAAGGGGGGTTCATTCCTCCTGGTCCGCCTGGTGAAGCCGCTTTCCCCAGAGGCTTTGCGGGCGGTGGTGCTCCAGGACCAAAGCCCGCACCTCGGGGTCCTGAATGCGCTCCGCAGCGTACAGGGGGTGGTGGCGGCGCACCTGGAAGGCCCCCAAGATCCCCCTCCGCAAGGGATAAGGGGGTACGGGGAGGGCGTAAAGCCCGGTGAGAATGCGCTCCAGGGGACGGTAGGGCCTCAGGGCCTTTCCCGCATCGTGAAGAAGGGCAGCCCGGATGGCGAAGGCAGGGGCCTCAGGGTAGTGCCTCAGGAGCCGGCGGGCCACCCGCACCGCATGGGCCCGGTCCCTGGGGTCCATGGAAAGGTAAAGGGTGCGCTCCTCCCCCTGCAGAAAGGCCAGGGCGAAGGCATCGTCCGGCTCCTCCCCTCGAGGAAAAAAAGCCTGAAAGAGGCGCCTAAGCCTCTTCGGCACCTTCCCAAACCCTCGTCCTAAGCCCGGGCTCCTGCGACCCAGCAAGGGGCTAGATGAACTTCTTCAGCATGGTGGCGATCTCCTCGGGCTTTTTGGGGTCCACCTTGCCCTCGGAAACCTCGGCGGCGCAGATGTTGAGGAACTCCTCCAGGATCAAGGTGGCCGCCGCCTCCATGGCCTTTTTGGTGGCGGTCATCTGGGTGAGCACCTCGTCGCAGGGACGCCCCTCCGCCACCATCTTCTGCAAACCCCTCACCTGGCCTTCGATACGCCGTAGCCGCTTAAGGATGTTTTCTACGGTCTCTTGCCCCAGCTCGGTGGTCTTGGTCATGGGGGCATTATATACCAGTACCCCCTATGTCGTCTTCACTCAGCGGTTCCTCGGCCTCGGGAAGCCTGGGCCTGCGCACCCATAGAAGCCGCGCCCCCAAGAGCCGGGTGATCTCCGCCAGGCGCCGGCTGGGATCCTCAGGAGGCCTGATGGGGTCCTCCGTTGGGGCGTCTTGGCCAAAGGGGTCCACCTCCCCTCGCCAAGGAGCCTCTGCGGAAGGTGGCCTTTCGGCTGGCTCGGGCAAGGAATCCCACGGCTCCTCCTCCCCTTCAGGAAAACCCCTGACCTCCTGGACACTCCCTTCGGGCAGGGCCGGGGGAGCGGGCTCGGAGGCCTTGGGCTCTTCCGAACGCCCACGTTTTTCCCCAGGCAAAGGAAGGTTCCGGGAAGGGGGCCTAGGGTCTAGGCTTTTTTTTTCCAGGAGAAAGGCCACCTCCTCCACCCCGAAGTGGGCCCGCACCAGGGGGAGAAGGATGGCCCTTTGCTCCTCAGCCCGCTTGTGGTGAAAGGCCTTGCTCTCGGGGAAGCGAAGCACCAAGCGCCCTTCTTCCAGGTCCGGCCGGGCCTCCCTGAGGAAGGCCCTCAGGGTGGGCTTCAGGGCCTCGAGGAACGCCCGCCACCTCCCGGCCAGGTCCCTTGGCACCTCCCCGGAAAGGCCTGCTTCCCTGGCACCTGGCGGCACCAGGGGCTTGGTGGGATGGAACTCGGGCAGGTCTTCCCGGGAAGCCCCTTGCCTACGCACATGGGCTGGCTCTTCAGGCAAAGCCGCCTCGGCCCGCACCCCTTCCCCGGAGGAAGGGCCGGCCGTGGGCTGAACCTCCCCCTTGCCCGGCTGGAACAAGGAGGCCGCCGGGAAAACCCTGGCCGCCTGCAACAGGGCTGCCTCCAGGGCCAGGAGGTCCGAGCGCTTGGCAAGGCGCTCCATGGCCTCGTCCAAGGCGGTGAGGGCTCCCAGTAAAGCTTCGGGAGGAGCCTCGAGGCCCTCCCCCGGCAGGCCGTGGGCGGCGTAGAGGGCTTCCCGGAGCACCTCCATGAGCCCTCCCGCCAGGCTCCTTGGGGCGAAGCCCTTGGCATAAAGCCCCCTGGCCTCCGAGAGCACTTCCTTGAGGTCCCCCCGGGCTAGGCCCCGGGCCAGGCGGGAAAGAGCTTCTCTTGGCGGAAGGCCCAGGGCCTCCTCCACCTGCTTTCGGGTCAAGGGACCCTCCAGGAGAAGCAGGCGGTCCAAAAGGCTTTCCGCATCCCTAAGCGCCCCGTCCGAAATCCTTGCCACCAGGAGAAGGGCATCTTCCTCCGCCTCCCTCCCCATCTCCTTGAGGATGCGCTGGAGCTTAAAGGCGATCTCCTCCTCCGTGAGGCGGCGGAAGCGGTAGTGCTGGGTGCGGGAAAGGATGGTGGGGGGCATCCTCTCGGGCTCGGTGGTGGCGAAGATGAAGAGCACGTGGGGCGGGGGCTCCTCCAGGGTCTTGAGGAGGGCGTTGAAGGCGCTTTTGGAGAGCATGTGGGCCTCGTCCAGGATAAAGACCTTCCTGGGGGCGGAAAGGGGGGCGAGGAGGATCCTCTCCCTAAGCTCCCGCACGTCCTCCACCGAGTTGTTGCTGGCGGCATCGATCTCCACCACATCGGGGTGGGCTCCCTTTTGCACCGCCTGGCAGTGGGCGCAAACCCCGCAAGGGCGCTCCGCCCCCTGGCACCCCACGGCCATGGCCAGAAGCCGGGCAGTGGTGGTCTTCCCCACCCCCCGCGGACCGGAAAAGAGGTAGGCCTGGGCGAGGCGTCCTTCCCGGATGGCCCGCACCAGGGGCTCCTTCACGTGCTCCTGGCCCACCAGCTCCTCAAAGGTGAGGGGGCGGACCCGGCGGTAAAGGGCGCTCACAAGGGCTAGTATAGGGCTTGGTGCGGAGCTTTCTCTCCCTCCACGTGGAGGCCCCCCTGGAAAGGGTGCTGGCCTGGGCTCAGGGCAAGACCCTGGGGGCCGGGATCTACCTGGTTCCGGATCCTCCCTGGGTGAGCCTCTACCATGAGACCCTCGAGGCCCAGGAGGACCCCGAGGCCATACGGGCCTTCCTGGAGGAGCTTTCCCAACTGGGGAAGGCCCTGGCCTTCCTGGTCCTGGCCGAGGAGGAGCTTCTTTTTCTTCTGGCCGAGGGGGGAAAAGTCCAGGCGGAGCTGGCCCAGGGAACGGAGCTAGGGGAAAGGCTTATGGCCCCTTCGGAGCTGAAACCCCTGCTCGAGAAGGCCAGCCGCATGCCCCCCGTAAACGCAGTCCAGGCCCTGGCGGCCCATTTCGGCCTCCACCCCGACCACGCCGCCTTGGGCTTTTTGGACCTCCTGGAGGCCGAGGAGGAAGGGGACCTGCCCGAGGAGGTGATCTACCTTGAGTGAACCCTTGCTGGTGAAGGTGGGGGGAAGCCTAAGGGGTGCCGAAACCCTGCTGGACGAGCTCGCCAGCTACCCCGGCCCCCTGGTTCTGGTGCACGGGGGCGGGCCGGAGATCGGGGCCTGGCTTACCCGCCTGGGTCTGGAAAGCCGCTTTGAGGGAGGCCTGCGGGTAACGCCTCCTGAGCACATGGAGGTGGTGGAGATGAGCCTGTGCCTCACGGGGAAGCGCCTGGCGGAGGGGCTTTCCCGAAGAGGGCGAAGGACCCTTTCCCTTTCCGGTCGGGATGCCCTGTGCCTAAGGGGAAAGGTCCTCCCCCACCTGGGCCGGGTGGGGGAAGTGGTGGGGGTGGAAGTGGGCTTGCTCCTGGACCTCCTGGAAAAGGGCTACACGCCCCTTCTCGCCCCCATCGCCCTGGACGAGGAAGGCCCCTTGAACGTGAACGCCGACACCGCCGCCGGGGCGGTGGCCGGGGCCTTGGGGTGGCCCGCCCTCTTCCTCACGGATGTGCCCGGGGTCTTAAGGAACCCCAAGGATCCCACCACCCGCTTCCCCCACCTCACGCCGAAGGAAGTGGACGACCTGAAGGCCCAGGGGATCCTCCAGGGGGGCATGATCCCCAAGGTGGAAGCTGCCTTAAACGCCCTTAGGGCAGGTGCCCCCTGGGCCGCCATCGCCCAGGGGGAAAGGGGCGTAGTGGCCGGGGTCTTGCAAGGGGAAAGGGGAACCCGGTTCACCCTTTAGCCAGAAGCTCCAAAAAGGCCAGGACGAACCCGGGCAGGTCCTTGGGCCCCTGGGCGGTCACCAGGTTTCCATCCACCACCACCCCAGTTTCCTGGTAAAGCCCTCCGGCGTTCTCCAGGTCGTCCCGGATGGAGGAAAACCCCGTGACCCGCCTACCCCGCACCAGCCCGGCGCTGATGAGAACCCAGCCCGCATGGCAGATGGCCCCGAGGGGCCCTCCCCCCTCCGCCACCCGGCGCACCAGGGCCAGCACCTCAGGGCTTCTTCTCAGGTAATCGGGGGCGAAGCCTCCGGGGATGAGGAGGCCCGCCAGCTCCGGTGCCTCCCGGGCGCTTACCTCCGCCTTCCAGGAAAAACCGGATTTGGCCCTGTACTCCCGGGCCTCAGGACCGATGACCACCGGGGTATACCCGGCCTCCTGCACCCGGTAATAGGGGTACAGGAACTCCCGCTCGTCAAAAAGGTCCGCCAGAAGAATCCCCACTCGCTTCACGCCACACCTCCAGGAACTCCTTAAGGATATTCCCCGTCACCCCCCAGATGTCCACCCCCCGCCAGGGAAAATGCCAGACGGTGCGGCCATGGCGCACCTCGCTCCAGGGGTTTACCTGGAGAAGCTCCTTCAACGGGGCCAGGAAGACCTGGGCCACCTCGAGGGGATTGGGCCTTAGGGGAGGAAGGTCCTCCCGGAAGACCACCACCGGCTGGACCAGGAAACCCTGGGGGGAAAGCACCGGGGCAAGGTACCCCAGGGGCTCCACCCCCAAAAGGCCCACCTCCTCCGCGGCCTCCCGCAGGGCTGCCTCCACGGGGGTTTCCCCTGGCTCCACCACTCCTCCCGGGAAGC
This sequence comes from Thermus sp. NMX2.A1, assembly GCF_000511705.1. Lineage (NCBI taxonomy): Bacteria > Thermotogati > Deinococcota > Deinococci > Thermales > Thermaceae > Thermus > Thermus sp. NMX2.A1. The sequence continues at coordinate 82,810 of NZ_ATNI01000081.1, read as the reverse complement.
TGATCTGCCCGGCGTGGGTGGGGAGGTGGGGGCTCCTTAGGGTGAAAAGGAGGCTTTCCCCAAGAAGGGGCACGGCCACCGCCGCCAGGCGGAAGCCCTCGGGAAGGGCTAGCCCTCCTGGCAGGCTCTCTGGAAGCGCCTTCTTAAGGCGGTCTCGGGGTCCAAGCCCCTCTTGGCGAAAAGCCCCACCAGGTTCCAAAGTGCCTCCTCGAGGTCCCCTTTCTCCAGGGCCGCCCTCAGGCCCTCCGCGCTTCCCGGATCCACGCCCTTTCGCTGGAGCTCATAAGCCCGAAGCAGGGTGGGAAGGTGCTTGGGTAGCCCACAGGGCTCCTCCTTTTTCCCCTCCTCCGCCTTCAGCTCCTCCCAGCGGGCCTTCACCTCCTCCGGGGTCTTGGCCGTGCCCTCCCCGAACACATGGGGGTGGCGGCGGATGAGCTTTTCCACGATGCTTCTTTCCACGTCCTCGTAGGAGAACCGCCCCTCCTCCTCGGCGATGACGCTGTGAAAGGCCACCTGCAAAAGCACATCCCCAAGCTCCTCCGCCATCTCCTGGGAATCCCCCTTCAACAGGGCATCCGCCGCCTCGCTGGCCTCCTCCAAAAGGTACGGGATGAGGCTTTCGTGGGTCTGGGCCCGGTCCCAGGGGCAGCCCCCAGGGCCCCTGAGGCGGCGCATCACCTCAAGAAGCCGCTCCATGCCCCCCATTCTCCCTCAGGAGGAAGCCCCCTGCCAGGGAAAGGCCCACCAAGAGCAGGGAAAGGGGGTCCACCGGGGCCCGCTCCAGCACCCACCCCCCGGGCCCCGGGGCGGGTAGACCCGTGGTGCGGGTGAGGAGGAAAAGCCCCCCCATCACCCCCACCAGGTACCGCCCCAGGCGCCGCCAGCCCGGGCCTACGGGCACCTCTAGAAGGGGCAGGAGGAGCAAGGAGAGGCCGTAGCCCAGCTCGAGGGCCAACAGGACCATGAAGAGAAGGGCGTACCAGAACCCCGGGGTCTGGAAGGCCAGGGCGGGGTTTTGCACCAGGAAAAGCTCCCCGCACAGCCCCCCGCCCAAGGGGGTCTTCCCGAAGCCCAGAAGCTGGAGGAAAAAGGGAAGGATGAACAAAAAGGCCGCCAGACGGAGTCGCATGCCCTATGCTACCGGTCCCGACGGGCAAAGACCAGGGCGCCCAGCAGGGCCAGGGCAAGCCCCGAGAAGGCCAGGTAAAGGAAGCCCAGCCAAGGCCCCACCTCCCCAAGCCGCTCCGCCACCAGGTACCCTATGGGCCCGGTGAGCACCGGGGCTTTAAGGCCAGCAAGAAGCCCCACCCGGTGGACCTCCTGGGGGTTGAGGAGGAGGGCCAGGGTGAGGAGGCCCTCCAGGGGATAGTCCTTAAGGCGCACCGCCAGGGCCACCACCAGGGGTCCATAAAGGATGTTCAAGAGGCCGAAAAGGCCAAACCCCAGGCCCAGGGCCCGCTTTTCCTCCAGGGTCAAGGCGGAAAGCAGGGCAGCAAGGCCCACCCAGAAGGCCAGGAGGCCAAGGCCGGAAAGCAAAAGCCATAAGGCGGCCTTTCCGGAAAGCCCCAAGAACCCCGCCCCCAGGAGAAGGCCGGGCATGAGGGGAAGCCCTAGCCCCAGGAAGATCCCCAGGATCCCCTGGCCGAAGCCCCGGAAGGCCCCCACGGGAAGCCCGAGGAGGAAGGCCCACTCCTCCCTCGAGGCCAAAAGGGGCACCGCCAGGGCCAGGACCAAGGGGGGAAGGAGAAGGAGAAGCCCCGAGTAAAGCCCCACCAGCCCCACCCCCTCTCCCCGGCCCAGGAAGCCCAGGGCCAGAAGGAAGGGAAGGAGGAACAGGCCGAAGGTCCAGGGGTTGCGGGTGATCTCCCTGAAGAAAAGGGGGCTCATGGAGCCTTGGGAGGGGAAAGGATGTCGGCGGGCACCCAGGGGCGCTTCTCCCCTTCCTTAAGCGCCTGGACCCAGGTGAGGATCCGCCCCCCCGCCCGCTCGGGCCGCTCCTTAAGGTGCCCCTCCAAAGCCTCCCGGCTGGCGAAGGCCAGAAGCCCCGAGCCCATGGGGGTGCGGATCCTGGGATGGTGGTAGAGCACCGCCCCTTCCGCCGGGATCCACCGGGGGGCCGTGCGGGTGCTGGCCGCAAAATCCGCCAGGTACACCTCCTTGGCCGTAAGGCTAGGCCCGCCCCAGCCGTTAAGCTGATCCAGAAGGCAAGCCGGGTCATCGTAGGAGAAGGCCTTCCCCTGGGGGTTCACCGCCTGGGCCGCATGCCGGGCGTCCAGGATGGTCATGAAGCAGTAGGGACAGGCCTCCACCCCTACCCTCAGGGCCCGGGGAGCCGCCAGGGCCTGGAGAAGGAAGGGCAGGGAAAGGATCAAGGTCCGCCGGTGCATAGGTCCTCAAGCTAGGGTACACCCTCGAGGAACCCCCCAAGCCCCCACCAGGCTAATGGCCATGGCTCTCCTCGCCCTCTCCACCCAAAAGCCCTGCATGCTGGGCCAGAAGGGCCACCAGGTTCATCTCCGGCAAGGGAGCCAGGTCCCAAAGGGTCTGGAAGCTGTAGAAGCGCTGGCGACCGTGCTGGGCCCGGTTCCTCTCGGCGAACTCCTGGGCTGCCCTGGCGCTGGCGAAGGCCAGGAGCCTGGCGTTCATGACCACCATCATCCTCTCCCCCCAGTAGTAGGTGGCCTGGCGGGCGGGGATGAGGCGCACCGACTCCTGGGGCCTCCCTGGGTCGTAGGCCCCCCGGTCGGTGACGTAGAAGGTGGCCCCCTCCCCATCCTTAAGCCCATGCACCCAGGCGTAGTTCACCATGCAGGCGATGCTCTCAAAGTGCAGGGCCTCCACCGCTTGCTTGGGATCATGGGGGGCAGGCGTAGGCTTGCCAAAGGCGATCTGGCTATAGGTCTGCTCAAAGAAGCCCTTGGGGAAGGTGCGGCCCCGCCACTGCCCTTCCGGGGTCTTGATGGGCATGCCGCAGAAGGCACAGGCCCCCTCGTCCCAGGGAATGGGCCTAGGGGAAACCCGCATCCCCAAAGCAGGAGCCGGGGCCTCCATGCCATGCCCCATGGGCTGGGCAAGGGCCGGCCCCGCCACCACCAGTCCACCCAAAGCCTTCAGCACCTCACGCCGGTTCCTCATACAGCACCTCCATCAGCCATCATACAGCACCTCCATCAGCCAGGAAAGACGCTCCCCCCTTAGGCCCAGAACCCCTCTTGGGGAGCCATCCTCCAGGATGCTTCCCCCCTTCAAGAGCAGAAGCCGGTCCGCCCGCTGGGCTTCCTCCACGTGGTGGAGGGCCACCAGGACCACGCCCTCCTTCTTCCCCTCCACCCAGGCCCAAAACCGCTCCCGCCCCCTGGGGTCCAAGGCGGCGGTGGGCTCATCCAGAAGCCAGATGGGAGGGTCGCCCATGAGGCTTGCCGCCAGGGCCAGGCGCTGGCGCTGCCCCCCGGAAAGCTCTCCCACCCGTTTCCCCAGGAACCCCTCCAGCCCCATGCGCACCAGGGCTTCCTCGAGGGCCTCCCGGCCCAGCCCCTTCACCCGCCTCGCTCCCTCCAGGACCTCGAGGGCCCTGAGATGGGGGAATAGCCTGGGGGTCTGGGGCAGGTAGGCCCTTAGGGGAAGGGCCCTGGGATCCCGGGGGGCATGGGAGAAAAGCGCCGCCTTGCCTCCATCCGGCTTGATCCGCCCCGCCAAAAGGGCCAAAAGGGTGCTCTTCCCCGCCCCGTTGGGGCCCAAAAGCCCCACCACACCCCCGGCCACCTGCAGGGTGACTCCCTTAAGCCTTCCCTTCTTGCTCAGGTTCTCCGCCACCACCACAGAACACCTCCAAGAAGGCCCAGGATGATCCAGTGGCCCCGGAAAGCCACCGCCTTGGGCAAGGAAGCCGCCCGGGCATCGGCCAAGGCCACGAGCCTCAGCCCCGGCACCTGGGCCTCCGCCGCCTCCCAAAGGACAATCCCCGGGGAGAGGGCGAAAAGGGAAAGCTCCGGCTGCCGGGCCAGGAGGAGGGCGAAGCTCCCGGTGGGCAGGTGGGGAACAGGAAGACCAGAAGCCCGGTCGTACAGGTTCCCCACCACCCGGGCCTTGGCCTCAGGATCGTCCACCGCAAGGTCGTAGAGGTTCCCCTGGAAGGCGTTTTTCTCTACCCAAGCCGAGTTTCCTCCCCGCTCCCGGGTGATGCGCAAGGCAGTGCCGTTTTCCCGGAAGCCGTTGCCCCCCACCCTCACCCCCTGGGCGTCCATGAGGACCAGGCCCAGGGTGTTTTCCGCCAAGAGGTTTTCCCGAACCTCCGTGTCCCGCTCGTCCTGGACCAGAAGCCCGTAGCCCACCGGGCTTTTGTGCCCGTAAAGCCGGTTTTCCCGCACCAGGTTCTGCGCCCCATGCATCACCGCATTGCCCACGCCGTTATCCCGGGACAGGTTACCCTCTATGCCCACCTGCCAGGAGAACATCACGTGGAAACCATAGCGGCCGTTCCTCTCCAGAAGATTGCCCCTAATCTCCATCCCCGGGCTGTACTCCACGTAGATCCCATCCATGAAACCCTGGAGATGGCTTCCCTCCACCCGGGCCCTGGGGCTGGAGTAGACCAAAACCCCCGGGGAACCCTCGAGGCCCCGGGCCTTAAGCCCCCGGATGGTGGCCCCCGGGGAATCCTCCACCCGCACCGCAGCGGGGGCTTCCTCCACCCTCACATCCTCCAGCAGGCATCCCTCGCACCCCGATAGGTAAATGGCGGCGTCCGGCTCAAAGAAATCCCCCTCGGGCCCCGCCCCCACCACCCTTAGCCCCCGCACCTTGATCCCCGGGGCGAGGAGGCTCAGGGTGTGCCCCTTGTTCCCTCGCAGGACTGCCCCTTGCCCCTCCACCACCAGGTTCGGGGTGGAAAGCACCAATGGACCCCTTACCTCCCCTTCCAGGCGAAGCACCGGAGCCGCCAGTCCCGGAAGGGCCAGAAAGCCCAGGATAAGAACGGGCCGCATCGCCCCTAGGGTAGAAGGGAAGGGCGGGACATCCGTACTCCTCACCCCTGGGGAGTACATATGTCCTTCCCCTCCTGGTAGCCTGGAGGGGTGAGGTGGCTTTTCCTGTTGCTGGGTAGCGTGGCCTTGGCCCAGGCTGTGGCCACCCCGGGCTGGGTCCGCCTGGTACCCCCGGTGGTGAAGGACACCGCCGCCTACCTGACCCTGGAAAACCGGGGCAAGACCCCCTTGCGCCTGGTGGGAGCCGAAACGGAGGTGGCCGAGCGGGTTTCCTTCCATCGGGACCACCGGGAACACCGGGGAGGCCAGGTGGTCCTGGGCATGCGCCCCCTTCCCTACCTGGACATTCCCCCGGGAGGCCGGGTGGAGTTCCGCCCCGGTAAGTACCACCTCATGCTGGAAGGGCTCAAGCGTCCCCTGAAAGCAGGGGAGAAGGTGGCTTTGGTCCTGAGGTTCCAAGACGGCAGCAAGCTCAAGGTGATCCTGCCGGTGGAGATGCGATGAAAGGGAAACTCCTCTTGCCCGTACTCCTGGTCCTCGCCCTGGTGGGGGTGGCCTACCTCCTCCTGCCCAAGGGCTCCCACGCCTTCTACGGCACCCGGCTTCTGAATCCCAAGCCCGTGGATTTCACCCTCGAGGGGCCCCAGGGCCCCGTGCGCTTGGCCGAGCTCAGCCAGGGTAGGGTGGTCCTCATCTTCTTTGGTTTCACCCGTTGCCCCGACGTCTGCCCCACCACCATGCTGGCTTTGAAGCGAGCCTACGAAAAGCTCTCTCCCAAGGAGCAGGAAAGGGTGCAGGTGATCTTCATCAGCGTGGACCCCGAGCGGGATATCCCACAGATCTCCGACCAGTACGCCAAGGGCTTCCACCCCAGCTTCCTGGGCCTCACGGGAAGCCCGGAAACCATCCAGGAGGTGGCCCGGACCTTCGGGGTTTACTACCAGAAGACCCAGTACCGGGGCCCGGGGGAGTACCTGGTGGACCACACCGCCACCACCTTCGTGGTGAAGGAGGGCAACCTGGTCCTCCTCTTCAGCCCGGACAAGGTGGAGGAAACGGAGAAAGTGGTGGGGGACCTCCGGGCCTTGTTGTAAACTATTTGCTATGGATTTCCTTAAGGATTTGTTGCAACAGATTTCCGAGAAAACCCGTTCCGCCACCGCCGAGGTGGAAAAGCGCCTTCAGGAGCTGAAGGAGAAGCTGGACCAGGACAAGGACGGCAAGCCCGACCTGGTGGAAAAGGCTCTCCAGGAGGCCAAGAAGGCCCTCGAGGAGGCCAAGGCCCGCCTGGCGGAGCTGGACCAGGACAAGGACGGCGTCCCCGACAAGCTGAAAGAGCTTTCGGAAAAAGCGGCCCAGGCTGCCGAAGCCGCCAAGGCCAAGGCGGAGGAAGCCGCCCGCCTCCTCAAGAAACGCCTGGGCAAGAGGGATTCCCAAGCCTAAGGAAGAAATCAGCCCAGGGCCACATCCAGGGCCATCATGAGGGCAAAGCCGGTCATCACCCCGAAGGTGGAGATATCCCCGTTGCCCTCCGCCTGGCTTTCCGGGATGACCTCTTCCACGATCACGAAGACCATGGCCCCTGCCGCCAGGGCCATGAGGTAGGGCAACAGGTAGAGCATCTGCGTGACCAGAAGGACTCCCAGAAGGGCTCCTAAGGGCTCCACGATGGCGGAAAGCTGCCCGTAAAACCAGGCCTTTCCCGCCCCGATGCCCGCCCGCCTTAGGGGCCAGGCCACCGCCAGGCCCTCGGGCATGTTTTGCAGACCGATGCCCACCGCCAGGGCGATGGCCCCGCCCAGGGTGGCCGTCCCCGTGGGGTCAAGACCTGCGGCTCCAAAGGCTACCCCCACCGCCAGGCCCTCGGGGAAGTTGTGGAGGGTGATGGCCAGGATCAGCAAGGTGGTGCGCCGCCACAGGGTGCGGATCCCTTCCTCCTGGGCTCCTGGAACCAGGTGAACATGGGGAAGAAACCGGTCCATCAGACGCAAAAGGCCTCCTCCCAGGAGAAAGCCCACCACGGCGGGCACCCAGGGAACCATGCCCTGGGATGCGGCCATCTCCATGCCGGGAAGGAGGAGGGAGAAGACGCTGGCTGCCAGCATGACCCCCGCGGCAAAGCCCAGCATCCCATCCAGGAGCTTGCGGCTGGGCTCTTGCGCCAGGAACACGCTGGCTGCCCCCACCGCGGTAAGCCCCCAGGTGAAGAGCCCCCCTAAAAGGGCATAGAGGAAAACCGGGGTTTCCATGCCCCCCAGTTTAGGCTTACCTAAACCCGAAGGCAAGCCCGGGTTGGAGTATCCTGAGGTAAGGTATGCTGGATAAGCTTGCGCGCCTAGAAGAGGAATACCGGGAGCTGGAAGCGCTCCTTGCCGACCCCGAGGTCCTAAAGGACCAGAAGCGCTACCAGGCCCTCTCCCGGCGCTATGCGGAGATGGGGGAGGTGATCGCCCTCATCCGGGAGTACCGGAAGGTCCTCGAGGACCTGGAAGGCGTGGAGGGCCTCCTGGAAGACCCCGAGCTAAAGGAAGTGGCCAGGGCAGAAAAGGAAGCCCTCCTTTCCCGTAAGGCGGAGCTGGAAAAGGCCTTGGAACGCCACCTCCTGCCCAAGGATCCCATGGACGAGAGGGATGCCATCGTGGAAATCCGCTCCGGCACCGGGGGCGAGGAGGCCGCCCTTTTCGCCCGGGACCTCCTGGAGATGTACCTGCGCTTCGCCGAGGAGATGGGGTTTGAAACCGAGATCCTGGACTCCCATCCCACGGACCTGGGAGGCTTCTCCAAGGTGGTCTTCGAGGTGCGGGGGCCTGGGGCCTACGGCACCTTCAAGTACGAAAGCGGGGTCCACCGGGTGCAGCGGGTCCCCGCCACGGAAACCCAGGGGCGGATCCACACCTCCACGGCCACGGTGGCGGTGCTGCCCAAGGCGGAGGAGTCCGACTTCCAGCTCAACATGGACGAGATCCGCATCGACGTGATGCGGGCCTCGGGGCCTGGGGGCCAGGGGGTGAACACCACGGACAGCGCGGTGCGGGTGGTGCACCTGCCCACGGGCATCATGGTCACCTGCCAGGACTCCCGCAGCCAGATCAAGAACCGGGAAAAGGCCCTGATGATCCTGCGAAGCCGCCTCCTGGAGATGAAGCGAGCGGAGGAGGCGGAGAAGCTCCGAAAGACCCGCCTGGCCCAGATCGGCACCGGGGAGCGTTCGGAGAAAATCCGCACCTACAACTTCCCCCAGTCCCGGGTCACGGACCACCGCATCGGCTTCACCACCCATGACCTCGAGGGCATCCTCTCGGGGCACCTCCAGCCCCTCCTGGAAGCCCTCAAACGGGCCGACCAGGAACGGCAGCTGGAGGCCTTGACGGAAGCGTGATGCGCCGCGAGATCCTGGTGGTGGCGGCCATCCTGTTGGACCGCCAGGGCCGGGTCCTCCTGGTAGGGAACGACTGGGGCAGGCGGGGCATGGTGCGCTACACCCTTCCTGGGGGCACCGTGGAACCCGGGGAAACTGTTCTGGAAGCCCTGGTGCGGGAGGTGCGGGAGGAAACCGGCCTGAAGGTGAAGGCCATTGAGCACCTGGCCTACGCCATCCAGGTGGAGGACCGCCGCAAGAACGAGCGCACCCTGGCCATGGCCTTCAGGGCCAGTTACGAGGGGCTTTTGAACCCCAGGGACCCCGACGGCCACATCGTGGAAGCCCGCTTCTTCACCCCGGAGGAGGTGGTAGCCAAACTTTCCGGCCACCGCCCCCTCCTGGAACCCCTGCTGGACTACCTTGGGGGGGAACGGGGCCGGTTTTACGCCTACACCGGCTGGAGCCAGCCGGGAACACGGGTCTAACGCCACCCCACCCTGGCTTCGCCGGGGCGGGGACCCAAGGGAATACCTCACCTAGGCCATCTGGGCCACGATGGAGCGGGAAAGAGCATAACCCCAGGATTAAGGGCCCAGTTTCCGCTTCAGGTAGGCGGTGAGCTCCTCTATGGCCTTCCTCAGGGCCCGCTGCTCCTCCGCCAGGGCCTCGAGGGGGTCCCTGGCTCCCTCCGGCGCGGAAAGGGTCTTGAAGAGGAGGGTGGGGTTGCCGCACCGGGGGCAGACGAGGCCCGCGGGGCGGACCGAGGGAGCGTAGAAGATCCGGGTGTGGCACCGGGGGCACAGGAGGTACTTGACCCCCGAAGCCTCCCCCTTGCGCACCGCCTCCTCCAGCTCCAGGGCCTCCTCCCGGGGGAAGCCCAAGAAGAAATCCTCCCCCACTTGAACGGAGGCTGGGTCCTCCCGGGTGGGTTTCAGCTCCCCCTGCCCCCCCTCGGGGGTTTCCCAGGTAAACCCGTTCCAGCGGAAGTGGCGAAGGTGCTTTCTCCCTTCCAGATCCTCAATCTCCACGATGAGCTGAAGGACAGGATCCTTGGGATAGTAGTACAGGCGCACCGCCTGCACCCCGGAAAGGCCCTTGCTGCGGGGCAGGGTGTAGGCCAAAGGACCCTCCCCCTTGGCGGGGTACCCCACCAAGCGCTCCAGGTCGTAGAGGGTGAGGCCGGGGCGATCCATATCCCCGAAGAGGAGGCTTTCCACGTAGCGGAAGGCAGCCGCCAGATCGGAGCCTTGCCCCTGACCGAAGCCGGGGTTCATAAGACCAGTCTATCCCAAAAAAGAGCGCGGGGAAACCCGGCCCCCACGGGACTGTTTCCTTACGCTTTCCTTCAAGAGCCCTCCATAATGGAGGCATGGCCTTGCTCTTCACCCCCCTGGAACTCGGCGGCCTCCGGCTGAAAAACCGCCTGGCCATGTCCCCCATGTGCCAGTACTCCGCCACCTTGGAGGGAGAGGTAACCGACTGGCACCTCCTCCACTACCCCACGCGGGCCCTTGGGGGCGTGGGGCTCATTCTGGTGGAGGCCACCGCCGTGGAACCTTTGGGCCGTATCAGCCCCTATGACCTGGGCATCTGGTCGGAGGATCACCTTCCGGGCCTGAAGGAGCTCGCCCGGAGGATCCGGGAAGCTGGAGCGGTGCCGGGGATCCAGCTGGCCCACGCCGGGCGCAAGGCGGGGACCGCCAGGCCCTGGGAAGGGGGAAAGCCCCTGGGCTGGCGGGTGGTGGGGCCAAGCCCCATTCCCTTTGACGAGGGCTACCCGGTACCCGAACCCCTGGACGAAGCAGGGATGGAGCGCATCCTCCAGGCCTTCGTGGAAGGAGCCAGACGTGCCCTTAGGGCAGGCTTTCAGGTGATCGAGCTCCACATGGCCCATGGCTACCTCCTTTCCTCCTTCCTCTCCCCCCTTTCCAACCAGCGCACCGACGCCTACGGGGGAAGCCTGGAAAACCGCATGCGCTTTCCCCTCCAGGTGGCCCAGGCAGTGCGGGAGGTGGTGCCCAGGGAGCTTCCCCTTTTCGTGCGGGTCTCCGCCACGGACTGGGGGGAAGGAGGATGGAGCCTCGAGGACACCCTGGCCTTCGCCCGGAGGCTTAAGGAGCTGGGGGTGGACCTTTTGGACTGCTCCTCGGGCGGGGTGGTGCTCAGGGTGCGGATTCCCCTGGCCCCGGGCTTTCAGGTGCCCTTCGCCGACGCCGTGCGCAAGAGGGTGGGCCTGCGAACGGGAGCCGTGGGCCTCATCACCACCCCCGAGCAGGCGGAAACCCTCCTGCAGGCGGGAAGCGCCGATCTGGTGCTTCTGGGCCGGGTTCTCCTCAGGGACCCCTACTTCCCCTTACGGGCTGCCAAGGCCTTGGGCGTGGCCCCGGAGGTACCCCCCCAGTACCAAAGGGGGTTTTAGCACCATCCCAACCTGGCAGGGCCAGGTTGGAGGCACCGGCCAGTCCCTAACCCGGCAGCTCAAACCGCTAAGGGGCACGGTGGGCTAGGGGAAAAGAGCGGGGTGGTGAAGGAGCCAGCGCACCTCCCGCCTCAGGGTTTCAGCAAAGCGGGGGCTTCTTTCAGGCAGGGCCTGCCACTCGGCCAGGGTATAGACCAAGGCCTCCGCAGGCACGGGAAGCTCCTCCAGGGGCAGGGTCAGGGCCCGTTGCCAGGAAGGAAGGGAAGAGGACTCCACCACCAAAAGGAGATCCAGGTCGCTTCCCACCCCGTAGTCGCCCCGAGCGTAGGAACCGAAGTAGCCCAGGGCCAGGAGGCCGGGGATGGGGTGGCGGACCATCCAGGCCTGAAGGGCACCTTCCACTTCCTCCCGGCTAGGCCATCTGAGCACGGCAGAACTCAAGGATTTCACGGGCATAGCGCACCGCCTCCTGGCTTTGCAAGGGGCCATAGTGCTCCGCAGAAGGCCCCTCGGGAAAAGCATCGGGGTATCGGGTGGGTATGTAGAGCCCATCCAGGTAGCGGGCTTTTTCCACCAGGTCTTGAGGAACCTCCAAGGGTAACTCCTTGAGAAGCCGGGCCACCACATGCCCCCAAGCCTCCTGGTCCAGGTGGAGGTGGAGGGCTTTTACCGCCTTCTCTGCGGCCTGCTGGGCGGCAAAACAGGCCCACTCGTGCCGGCCTGCCTTCCGGGCGATCTCAGCCATCTCCAGGTCCCTTTCCGCCTGGAGAAGCCAGTCCTTAGCCCGATTCACCCCTCCAGTTTACCGTAGACTGTTCCCCATGAAGGCCGTACGGGTGCATCAGACAGGCGGGCCCGAGGTCCTGGCCCTCGAGGACCTCCCCATCCCCGAGCCAGGGCCAGGGGAGGTTTTGGTGAAGCTGTTGGCCATCGGGGTCAACTACATCGACACCTACAAGCGCAAGGGCCTTTACCCCATGCCCCTTCCCTTCACCTTAGGGGAGGAAGGAGCTGGGGTGGTGGAGAAGGTGGGGGAAGGCGTGGTGGGGGTACGCCCTGGGGACCGGGTGGCCTTCGCCAACGTTCAGGGCGCCTACGCCCAGTACCAGGTGGTGCCGGCGGAGAGGCTGGTACCCGTGCCCCAAGGGCTGGATCCCAAGCTGGCGGCAGCGAGCCTCCTGCAGGGCATGACCGTCCACTACCTTCTGAAAAACACCTACCCCGTCCGCCCTGGGGATCAGGTCCTGGTCCATGCGGGGGCCGGAGGGGTGGGGCTCCTCCTCATCCAGTGGGCCAAGCGGCTGGGGGCCACGGTCTACGCCACCGCCAGCACCGAGGAGAAGCGGGCCCTTTGCCTCGAGGCGGGGGCGGACTACGCCCTGCCCTACGAGGGCTTCGCCCAGGCGGTGAAGGCCCTCTCCGGAGGGGGGGTGGACGTGGTCTATGACGGGGTGGGGCAGAGCACCTTTGAAGGGAGCCTCGAGGCCTTAAGGCCCAGGGGCTATCTGGTCCTCTTCGGCCAGTCCTCGGGGCCCGTGCCCCCATTTGACCCCCAGGTCCTGAACCGGAAAGGAAGCCTCTTCCTTACCCGCCCCACCCTGCACCATTACACCGCCACCCGCAAAGAACTCCTCTTTCGGGCGGGGGAGGTCTTTGAGGCCATCCGGGAAGGGTGGCTACGGGTGCGCATCGGGGCGGAGTTCCCCCTGGAAAAGGCCAGGGAGGCCCACGAGGCCCTAGAGGGGCGGAAGACCACGGGCAAGGTCCTCCTCATCCCCTAGGTACCGGACCTGCCAGGACCTGAGCCCCTTTTCCGGAAGGTAGGCTCCCCGCACGGTGCAGGCCAAGGCGGATAGGGCGATGGCGCCCTCCAGGATCTCCTTTAGGTCCGGCAAAGACAGGAGGGGAAGATTCCCTTTGCCGTAGCCCTTTCGGAGAAGAAGGGCCAGGAGCCCGGCGGTGAAGGCATCTCCTGCCCCCACGGTATCCTTCACCCTCACCGCCTTTCCGGGAAGGCGCACCGCCTCTTTCCCCAGGAAAGCCACCGCCCCTTCCCGGCCCAGGGTGAGGACCTTTAGGGGTACACCTAGAGCCTTCACCGCCCCCACGGGGTCTTCGAAAAGAAGCTTGGCGTCTTCCAGGGAAAGCTTCAACAGGTCTATCCGGTCCAGGTAGGCTCTTATCCGTTTCCTTTCCCTGGGGGTAGGGGAACGCCGGAGGTTGGGGTCGTAGGAAACCAAGGCTCCCTCCTCCTCCGCTTCCTGCAAAAGGAGGCCTAAGCCTTCCTCCACGCGGTCCTCGAGGGCCAGGAGGGAGCCGAAGTGGAACACCCTGGCTCCCCGGAGGCTTTCGGGCCCTGGGTGGTAGGGCAGGCGGAAAGGGCGGTGGAAGCTATACTCCCCATTTCCCTCCGCATCCAGCCGCACCAGGGCCAGGGGCATGGGGGCGGGGTGGCGGAAAAGCCTAAGCTCGAGGCCCCGCCTTCTCATCTCCTTCTCGCTCCAGGCGGAAACCCAGTCCTCCCCCACCTCGGAAAGGAAGCGCACGGGAAATCCCAACCGGGCCAGGGTGGTGGCGGTGTTGAGCGCCGAGCCCCCAAGGACCCCCCTGAAGCGCAGGGGGTCTTGGCTTTCCTGAATGAGGTCCACCAGGACCTCCCCCAAAAGGGCCAGCATGGCTCCATTATGCCTGTCACCTTCTTTACATTCCCCCGGGGTTTGGGTGGTATAATCCACCCGAACCTGGGCAGTGGTCTGTGGTCTTCCTGGCAATGGGCGTCTTTCCCTTGGCCCAAAAGGAGGTAAAGGATGCTCGGTGGATATGCCCATAAGCTCGCCCGTATCAACCTCTCGACAGGCCAGGTGGAGTACTTCGCCCCCGACCCCAAGGACCTGGAGATGTATGTGGGCGGAAGGGGTCTCGGGGTCAAGTATGTGTTTGAAAACGGGCCCAAAGTAGATCCCCTTGGCCCCGACAACCTCCTTTGCTTCATGAATGGTCCCCTTTCCGGCACCCGGGCCAAGATGTCGGGGCGCCTGGCGGTGGTCACCAAAAGCCCCCTCACGGGCACGGTAACGGATAGCCACATGGGGGGCTGGACCGCGGCCAAGCTGAAGTGGGCGGGGTTCGACGGGCTCCTCATCAAGGGAGCCTCGGACAAACCCGTTTACCTGCTGGTGAAGGATGGGGAGGTCACCCTCCACGATGCCTCGGACCTATGGGGCAAGACCACCCATGAAACCCACCGCATCCTGCGGGAACGCCACGGGGAGGATGCCGACGTGATGGCCATCGGCCCCGCCGGGGAAAACCTGGTGCGCTTCGCCAACTGGATCAACAACGACGAGCGCGCTGCCGGCCGAGGGGGCACCGGGGCGGTAGCGGGGAGCAAGAAGCTCAAGGCCATCGTGGTGGTGGGCAAGCAGGAGAACATGCCCCAGCCCAAGGACCCCGAGCTCTGGCGGGAGGCCGACCGCCAGGCCTCGGCCACCATCAACGACCCCAAGAACGTGACCGCCCCCAAGAAGGGTGGGCTTTCCCTCTACGGCACCAACGTGCTCATGAACATCACCAACGTGATGGGGGCCCTGCCCACCTTCAACGCCCAGCACACCTGCATTGAAGGCGTGGAAACCATCTCCGGGGAGTACATCCGCGAGCACCGCCTCATCAAGGACAACACCTGCCACGCCTGCCCCGTGGCCTGCAAGAAGATGGTGGAGGTCCACATCAACGGCAAGGCCATCCGCTTCGAATCCTACGAGTACGAGTCCGCCTGGGCCTTGGGGGCCCACTCCGGCCACACCGACACCGACTGGACCGGGTACGCCATCTACCTCTGCAACGCCTACGGCATGGACACCATCGAGACGGGTAACGCCATCGCCGTCCTCATGGAGGCCACGGAGAAGGGCTACTACCAGGGCCCTGACGGGATCCGCTTTGGGGACAAGGAGGGCGAGGCCCGCATCATCGAGGCCATCGCCTACCGCCGGGGAGTGGGAGACAGCCTGGCGGAAGGCCCGGCCCGCTTTGCCAAGGCCATCGGCCACCCCGAGATTGCCCTCGAGGTCAAGGGGCAGTCCATCCCCGCCTACGACCCCCGGGGCCTCAAGGGCATGGGCATCGCCTACGCCACCTCCAACCGCGGGGCCTGCCACCTCCGGGCCTACACCCCCGCCTCGGAGATCCTTGGGGTGCCCTACAAGACCGACCCCCTGGCCTGGGAGGGGAAGGGCAAGCTCACCAAGCTCTTCCAGGACCTCTCCGCCTTCACCGACTCCTTGGACCTTTGCAAGTTCAGCCAGTTCGCCGAGGGTCCCGAGGAGTACGCCAAGCAGCTTGCCGCCTACTGGGGCCGGCCCGTGACCCCCGAGGAGATCCTCCTCATCGGGGAGCGCATCTACAACCTGGAGCGCTACTACAACAACCTGGCAGGCTGGGCGGAAGGCTCCGACTACCTGCCCGAGCGCTTCCTCAAGGAACCCTCCGACTGCGCAGGCTCCAAGGGCCAGCTCACGGAGCTGGACCTGATGTTGCAGGAATACTACCAGGAGCGGGGTTGGGAGAAGGGGGTGGTGCCCCCGGCCAAGCTCCAGGCCTTGGGCATTCTGTCCGCCGCCGCCGACTAGGCCCTTTAATGGCACCCATAACCCTGGCCTTTTAGGCCAGGGTTTCCTTTAGACTCAGGCTATGCCCAAGGTGAACCTGTACGCCACCTTCCGCGACCTCACGGGTCAAAGCCAGGTCCGGGTGGAAGGCAAGACGGTGGGGGAGGTTTTGGAGGCGCTGGTCCGGGCCTATCCCACCCTAAAGGAGGAGCTCTTTGAAGGCGAGGAGCTGGCTGAGCGGGTATCGGTTTTCCTGGAGGGCCGGGATGTGCGCTACCTGAATGGGCTCGCCACCCCCCTGACGGAGGAGGCCACCTTGGACCTCTTCCCCCCGGTGGCGGGCGGAACCTTCGCCCAGCGCTTCGGGGCTTTGCCCGCCTGGCTCTTGGAGAGATACCTCAGCGAATGGGGCGGGAGAAAGCTGGAGGAGGGAGTCTACGCCCTCCCCGGGGCCCGGGTGCGCTTCGCCGAGGCGGAACCCTTAAGGGTGGGAAGCCTTTCCCTCCCCCAGCTCCAGGTGGAGGTGGAGGGCGAGGAGGCCGAGGCCTGGTTCCAAAGGATCCAGCTGGCCGCAGCCCGGGGGGGAGGTTAAGGAAGCAACCGTCCCTCCAAAAAGGCTTGGCTCCTCGAGTCCCTTGGGCTTTGGAAAAACCGGTCCGCAGGGGCTTCCTCCACCACCTGGCCCTGGAAGAGGAAGACCACCCTATGGGCCAGCCTGCGCACCTGGAAGAGGTCGTGGGTGGCCAGGACCACCCCCCGGCCTCCCCTGGCTGCCTCCTGGAGCAAGGCCTCCACCTTCAGGGTGTTGGCGGGGTCCAGGCTGGCGGTGGGCTCGTCCAGGAGCAAGACCGCAGGCTCCACCAGAAGCGTTCTGGCCAGGGCCAGGCGCACCGCTTCCCCGCTGGAAAGGAGATGGGCGGGCTGACGAGCCTTGCCCTCCAAACCCACCTCTTCCAGGAGCCTAAAGGCCCGGGCCCGGGCCTGGTGCCGGGGGACACCCCTAAGCCAAAGGCCAAAGGCAGCGTTTTCCAGGACGCTTCGCTGGAGAAGGGGAGGGGTCTGGGGCAGATAGGCGCGGAATCCTCCTTCCACCTGGCCTTCTTCCGGGGAAAGGAGGCCCGCAAGAAGGCGCAAGAGGGTGGTCTTGCCGCTTCCCGAAGGCCCCAGCACCGCCAGGATCTCCCCGGCATAAACCTCGAGGTGGGGAACCTCGAGGCGAAAATCCCCGTAGCGGTGCACCAACCCCTGGGCCTGCAAAACCGGGCTCATTCCCGCTCCAGGATAACCAGGAGGGCCGTGACCAAAAGGGCCACCCCCAGGAGGACAAAGCCTAGGGCCAAGGCGCTTTCCAGCTCTCCCTTTCGGGTTTCCACCACGATGGCCGTGGTGAGGACCCGGGTGTGGTGGCGGATATCCCCGCCCACCAAGGTGGCCGCCCCCACCTCGCTGATGGCCCCGCCGAAGCCGGCGGCCAAGGCAGCGGCCAGGGTGCGGCGGCTTTCCCAGAACAGGGTGGGAAGCACCTGGCCCTCCTTGCCCCCCAGGCTCCGCACCAAAAGCCGCACCTCCTCCACCCTACCCCTGGCCCCCGAAAGCACGAAGGCGGCGATGAGGGGAAAGGCCAAGACCGCCTCCGCCAGCACCATGGCGTAGGGTGTATAAAGGAGGCCCAAGGATCCCAAAGGCCCCGAGCGGGAAAGGAGGAGGTAGAAGAAAAGCCCCACCACCACGGAGGGGAGGGCGAGGCCGGCATAGAGGAGAATCCGCCCGAAAATCCCCCCACCCCCCTTAAGGGCCAGCCAAAGCCCCAAGGGCACGGCGGGAAAAGCCGCCAGCAAGGTAGCAAGCCCCGCCACCCAGAGGCTGCGCAAGGAGATTTCCAAAAGCTCAGCGGCCTCCACCCCTGGAGATGATACACCGCCCCCTCAAGGGCTTAAAGACCGGGGTCCCCTCCACCTGCAAACCCTCCACCAACCGAGCCGCCTCCTCCGTGGCCAGGAAGCGGCGCAGGGCCTCCGCCTCCTCCGCCTTCGCCCCCTGAGGCACCAGGTAGTAGGTGTACTGGTTCAAGAGAAGGGGATCCTCCCGCCGATAAAGAGCCTCCAGCCCCCGTTTGCGGCCCACGGTGAGGTAGGTGGCCAGGTCGGAGAGGGTATAGGCTCCCTTCTCCGCCGCCAGAACCAGGGTCTGGCCCATGCCCGCCCCGGACTCCAGGTACCAGCCTCCTTCGGGGGTGAGGCCTGCCTTCCGCCAGAGCTCCAGCTCCTTCAGGTGGGTGCCCGAGCGGTCCCCCCGGGACACGAAGGGAGCCTGGGCCCGGGCGATCCGCCGCAAGGCCTCCAGGACATCCCCTGCCTCCCGGATCCGGGCGGGATCCCCTTTTGGCCCCACCAGGAGGAAGCTATTCTGGGCCAGGCAGAAGGGCTGGGCGATGATACCGCGCTCCAAGGCTTCCCCCTCGAGGTCCGGGGCATGGACCAGGACCGCATCCACATCCTTGCGCTCGGCCAGCCGCAAGGCCTGCCCCGTGCCCACGGCCAAAACCTCCACCCGAACCCCCGTGGCCCGCTCAAAGACCGGCAAAAGCCGGTCCAAAAGCCCGGAGTCGTAGACGCTGGTGGTGGTGGCGAGCCTAAGCCCCAAGCCCGGGCTGGAAGCCAAGGCGACCAGGAGCCATACCGCCTGGATGAAGCGCATGGGAAGAGTTTAGCCTGAAGGGGTGGAAGCCTTGTGTGAGGCCTGGCACCTTTTCCAGGAGGGCCGTTTCTTTGAGGCCCATGAGGTTCTGGAGGAAGTCTGGCGGGAGGCGCAGGGAGAGAAACGGCGTTTTTTGCAGGGGCTCATCCTCCTGGCGGCGGCCCTGCACCAGGCCAAGAGCGGGCGGGGAGGCCTGAGGAACCTGAAAAAGGCGGAAGGGAAACTCCTGGGCTTCCCCTCCCCCTACCTTAGCCTGGACTGGCGGCCCCTTTTTGAGGAAGCCCGGCGTAGACTTGGGGCGTGAACGCTTGGGTCTACGCCTACCGCGGCCAAGAGGTGGAAAACCGGCACCGCATTTCCCTGGCCATCCACGGGCCGGAAGGCCTACTGGCCTATGCGGGAAACCCCGGGTTATGGGCCTACATGCGCTCCTCGGCCAAGCCTTTCCAGGCCCTGGCCCTCTTCCTCACGGGGGCGGTGGAGCGGTTTGGCATCACGGAGGAGGAAGTGGCCCTGGCCACCGCCAGCCACGACGGCACCCCCCGCCATGTGGCGGTGGCTTCCGGCTTCTTGGCCAAGCTGGGCCTCGGCCCCGAGGCCCTGGTCTGCGGGGTCCACCCTCCCTCCTCCAGGGAGGCCCGGAAGGCCCTGGAGGAAGCCGGGCAAAGCCCCACGCCCCTCCACCACAACTGCTCGGGGAAGCATGCGGGCATGCTGGCCGTAAGCCTGGCCCTGGGAGCCAGCCCTGAAGGCTACGAGACCCCCGACCACCCGGTCCAGGTCCTGAACCGGAAGACCCTGAGGGAGCTTTCCGGGGTGGAGCCCCTCCTGGCCATCGACGGGTGTAGCGTCCCCACTTTTTCCCTGCCCCTTTCCCGGGCCGCCCGGGCCTTTTACCTCCTGGCGGCGCCGGAAAGGGCCCTCGAGGCGTACCGGGAACCCCTCCGCAAGGTGCAGCAGATCATGCGCCGCCACCCCGAGCTGGTGGCAGGACCCGGGAGCATCGACACCCTCCTGATGGAGCGCCTGCCGGTGGTGGCCAAGCGGGGAGCCGACGGCTATTACGGCCTGGCCCTTCTGGAAAGCCCCCACGGGCCCCTGGGGATTGCCTTGAAGGTGGAGGACGGCTCGGCCCAGGCCCGGGAGGTGGCGGTGGTGGCCCTCCTCAGGCTCCTGGGCTTGGATCCCGGGCCCACCCCCTGGGACCAGCCCGAACGCAGGAACTACCGGGGGCTCCAGGTGGGCTATCTGAAGGCCCACCTGGAACTCACCTGGGTCTAGGCCGTCCCCTGCTCCTCAGCCAGCCCGCAGGCCCAGGATCAACCCACCCACGAAGCTAGCCCCGAAGGGCAGGTTGTAGGTGAGGGTGGTGAGGAGCCTCTCCCACAGGCTCTGCAAACCCGGTTGCTGGAGGAGGGGCTCCACATCCCTTTGGATGCGGGTCCAGTCCACCTGGATGTAGCCCGCCTGGGCCAAAAGCTGCACGACCACGAAGAGGAGGCCGAGGGCCACGGCCAGAAGGCGGCCCAGCTTTTTCAAGGCGTAGCCCACCGCATACCCCGCCAGGCCGCCAAAGGTCACCTGCCCCAGGTAAGGGCTTAGGTCGGGTAGCTCCACGCCCTCCACCCTAGCGGAACACAGGGGGCGAAGGCAACTACTTTAGGCCCAGTAGCTCCGCTTCCTTCCTCATGGCCTCGAGGACAAAGGCCATGTGCTCATCCAGGGAAAGGCCCAGGTCCTCGGCCCCCATCCGGATCTCCTCCCGGTTCACCCCCTTGGCGAAGGCCTTGTCCTTGAACTTCTTCTTCAAGCTGGAAAGCTCCAGGCCCAGGATGGAGCGATCCGGGCGCACATAGACCGCGGCGGTGATCAAGCCCGTAAGCTCGTCCACCGCGAAAAGGGCCTTGGCCATAAGGGTCCTGCGGGGTACCCCGGTGTAGGAGGCGTGGCCCAGGATGGCCTCCAAGACCTCCTCCGGGTAGCCCAGGCGCCTCAGCTCCTCCACTCCCCGGTAGGGGTGCTCCTCGGGGTACTTCTCGTAGTCCATATCGTGCAGAACCCCGGCCATGGCCCAAAGCTCCTCGTCCTCCCCGAAGCGGCGGGCATAGGCCCGCATGGCCACCTCCACCGCCCGCATGTGCCGCCTCAGGGACTCGCTTTCCGTCCAGGCTTCCATGAGGGCTAGGGCTTCCGCAAAGCTCGGCATGCCCTAAAGTATAGCCATGCGCCTAGGTTACGGGGAGGATAGCCACCGCCTTATAGAGGGAAAACCCCTCTACCTCTGCGGCCTCCTGATTCCAAGCCCCCACGGGGCCCTGGCCCACTCGGATGGGGACGCTCCCCTGCACGCCCTCACCGATGCCTTGCTGGCCGCCTTTGGCCTTGGGGATATCGGCCTCCTCTTCCCCGACACCGACCCCAAGTGGCGAGGAGCCCGCAGCGAGGTCTTTCTAAGGGAGGCCCTCCGCCTCGTTGAGGAAAGGGGGGGAAGGCTGATCCAGGTAAGCCTGGCCATCATCCTGGACCAGCCCAAGCTTTCCCCCCACCGGCAGGGCCTTTTGGAAAATCTCTCCCGGCTTCTTGGCCTGCCCCTGGACCGCATCGGCCTCACCTTCAAGACCTCGGAGGGCCTGGCGGTAGCGCACGTGCAGGCTCGAGCCATGGTGCTTTTGGATGGTTGAGGTCCTGGTCTGGCTCGGCACCCTGGTCTTCGCCGCCACCGGGGCCTTGAAGGGAGTGGAAAAGGGATTTGATCTCCTGGGGGTCCTGGTGCTGGCCACGGTAACCGCGGTGGGGGGTGGGTCCATCCGCGACGTCCTGGTGGGCACCCTTCCCCCAACGGCCCTGCACAACGAGCCCCTCTTGTGGAGCGTGGTCCTCACGGGGCTTCTCGTCTTCCGCTTCCACCCCAGGGTACAAGCCATGGAGCGGCTCATCTACTACCTGGATACCCTGGGCCTGGGCCTCTTCGCTGCCCTGGGAGCGGAGCGGGGCCTGGTCTCGGGGCTTGGCCCCTTCGGCGTGGCCCTGGCGGGCACCCTCTCAGGGGTGGGGGGAGGCGTGCTCCGGGACGTGCTCTCCGGAGAGGTGCCGGGCATCCTCTACCGGGCAGGGGACCTGTACGCTTCCGCTGCCCTGGTGGGAGCCCTTGTGGTCTATGCCCTCTACGGCACCCATCCGGAAGGGGCCCTTTTCGCCGGGACCCTGGCCACCGTGCTCCTGCGGATCTTCGGAAGGCGGCTTGGTCTTAGGCTCCCCACTCCAAGGTAAAAAAGGAGGCCGGATACACCCGGCCTCCGAGCTCCTTGGGTCTACTTCAGCTTGGCAAGCTCCTGCCGGGCCCTCTCCTGGTCGTAGCGGTCGGCGGCAGTTTTGGCGGGAAGGGAGAGGGCTTTTTCCAGCTGTTTTCTGGCCTCCTCCTTCTTGCCCCAGGCGGCAAGGACCCTGGCGTACTCCACCCGGTGGATGATCCCATCCGGCTCCAGCTCTATGGCCTTTTGCATGAGGGGCTCCACCCTCGAGCCATCCGCCCCCTGGGTGGCCGCCACCAACCAGCCCTTCTGCACCAGCTCAAAGTGCCAGAGGGCCAGGGCCACCATGGCCCCGGCGTGGTCGGGCTTGAGCTTCAAGGTCTTCTCCAGGTCGCCTCGGATCCTGGAGGCCAAGCCCTCCGCCAGGGCCTCGAGGATCCCCTTGAACTGGGAAAGCCGCCCCAGGGCCCGGGCCCGCTCAAAGTAGCCCTCGGGGTAATCCGGGGCTTTGGCGATGGCCTGGGAGGCCGCCTTCTCCGCCTTTTCAAACCAGGTGCGCTTCTCCTCGGGCTTGGCCTGGTAAAGGGCGTAGAAGCTGGCTCCCTTGGCCGCCAGGGCCAGGGCCTCGGGGGTACCCAGCTTTAAGCCCAGCTCATACGCTTCCTGAAACCGCCCGGCATCCACCAGGGCCGACACCTGGGGGGCCTGGGCCTGGCCGACGACCCAAACCATCGCAACAACCAAGGTTATCCATCGCCTCATGGGTTTCACCCGCGGGGGATTATACCCGGTACAAGAGAGGGAGGGCGTAAACTGGAAGACATGGGGCTTATTGGGGGATTACTGGTTCTCCTGGGCCTACACTTCCTCTCTCCCGCTTTGGCCCAGGGAGCCGAAGAGTATTTCGCCCGTTGCCAGCGCCTATACCAACGAGGAGCACTGGATAGCGCCCAGGCCACCTGTGAGTTGGCCCTTAAGAGCGACCCCGGCCACCAGCCAAGCCTCCTCCTTCTGGCCCGTATCCACCTGGAAAGAGGGGATCTGGACCGGGCGGAAAGCTACCTGGGACAACTGGGCGACGAGCCCGAGGCAAAGCTTCTTCGGGCCCGGATTCTCCTGCAAAGAGGCCGGGCCGCGGAAGTCCTCAAGCTTTCCCTGCCCCCAGGACCCGAGGCCAACCTTCTAACGGCCATGGCCCTCAAGGCCCTCCGTCGGTACGAGGAGGCCTTAAGGCTCGCCCAGAACCTGCCCCCCACCCCCGAGGCCCGGCTATTCCTGGCCCAGCTCCACCTGGCCTTGGGGCAGCCCCAGGAGGGCTTAAAGATCCTGGGTCCCACCCTGGCGGAGAGGCTGGAAAGGGGCCGCCTCCTCCTTTTCTTGGGGAAACCCCAGGAGGCCATTCCCCTTCTTGAGGGGCTTCTTCCCCAGCTTGCGGCAGAGCCCCGGATGCAAAGCGAGGTTCTCTCCCTGCTGGTCCTGGCCTACCTGGGGCAGGGTCAGCTTTCCCAGGGACAGGCCGCCCTAAGGCAGCTGGCTTCCTTGGAAAATCTCCCGGCCCGCTTCCTGGCCTGGGCCTGGCCTTGGCTTCTCGTCTTCCTGGCCTTTTTGCTCCTGGTCCTCCTGGGGGAAAGCCGCATTGAGCCCGTGCGCACCCTCGAGGTGGTGGAGGATCCCCTGCCGGGGCCGGGAAGCCTTTACCTGACCCTCCTGGGCTCCCTCCTCCTGGCCCTCCTCCTGGCCGCCTTCCTGGGCAAAACCCTTTTCGCCAACGCCCTAGCCCTCATCACCCCTTACCAGAAAGAGTTGATCCTTCCCAGCTTTTACCTCTTCTATGGCCTTCTCCTCTTCGCAAGCCTCCTTCTCCAAAGGCCCTTCCGCAAGCGCCTTTCTGCCCTTTTGGGACCCTGGTCCAGCTGGATCGAGGGGTTTTGGGTGGGGCCGGCCTTGGTCCTCCTCCTTTTCCTCTACGGGTGGATCCGCGAGCCCTTGGGGCTAGGCACCCTCCCCTTAAACCTCCTTGCCTTTTTGGGCCTAGCCCTCATGGAGCCCTTCTTCCGGGGCCTGGTCCCCTTGGTCCTTAAGGAACGGTACCGGGACCTTTCCCCCTACCTGACGGCCTTGCTTTTTGCGGTGGCCGTGCCCGGGCCCACCTTCCTTCTCCTCCTCCTGGGGGCGGGCCTCCTCTGGGCCAAGGAGCGGGCGGAGGGTACCCTGGGCCTGGCCTTGGGCTGGGTGGTGGCGGGGGTGATCCTGGCCCTTTTCCCCGCCGCCTGGCTCCGGAGCTTCTGATGCCACCCCGTCCCGGCTTTGCCAGGGTGGGGGTCCAGGTAAAACCCCGTAGGCTAAGGGCAGGATGCGCCCCGTCTTCTTCCTCTCCGATTTTGGCCTCGAGGACCCCTACGTGGGCGTGGTTAAGGCGGTGCTCTGGGAAAAAGCTCCCGGGGTACCCGTCCTGGACCTGGCCCACGCCCTACCCCCCCAGGACCTGCGCCGGGCTGCCTACGCCCTTTTTGAGGCCCTCCCCTACCTGCCGGAACAGGCGGTGGTCCTGGCGGTGGTGGACCCTGGGGTGGGCACCAAGAGGCGGGCCATCGCTGCGCTAGGAAGGCGGCTTTACGTGGGGCCTGACAACGGCCTCTTCACCCTGGCCTGGCTTCTGGACCCACCCATCCGAGCCCACGAGATCACCTGCATCTCCCCTCCAAGCCCCAAGGGCATCCTCCCCCTTCCGGGCTGGGCCCCGGGGGGCTACACCTTCCACGGCCGCGACCTCTTCGCCCCCGCCGCAGCCCACCTGGCCCTAGGGCTGGCTGCCGAGGAGCTTGGACCAGAGGTGCCCGCCCAGGACCTCATACGCCTTCCCCTCACCCTCACCCCAGGCCCAGAAGGGGAGATCCTCACCTTTGACCGCTTCGGCAACGCCATTACCACCCTCCTCGAGGCTCCCTTGGAGGGCGTGGTGGAGGTGGCGGGGAAACGCATCCCCATCCGCCAAACCTTCGGCCAGGCGGAAGCGGGAGAGGCCGTGGCCTACCTGGGAAGCGGAGGCCTCTTGGAGATCGCCCTCAACCGGGGAAACGCCAAGGAAGCCCTGGGGCTAAGGGAGGGGATGCCGGTGGTCATACTTCCTCCACCCAGCGGGCCACCTCCTCCAACAGATCTGCCGCCGTGAAATCCAGGCTCACGGGGGTGATGGAGATGTACCCGTGGCGCACCGCGTGAAGGTCGGTTCCCTCCTCCTCCTCCCCCACGGGGGTGCCGGCGATCCAGTAGTAGGGCCTCCCCTCGGGGTCCAGGCGCTCCACCACCGTGTCCTCCCAGTGGTGGGTGGAAAGCCGGGTAACCCTCACCCCTTTGGGCACCCCCGCCGGGAAGTTCACGTTGAGGAGAACCCCCTTGGGAAGCCCCCTTCGCATCACCAGCCGGGCGATCCTTACCGCCCACTCCGCCGCCAGGGTGAAGTTGAGCTCCTCCCCCGAGGTATCCAGGCTGAAGGCGATGGAGGGAATGCCCAAGGAAGTACCCTCCAAAGCCGCAGCCACCGTGCCCGAGTGGGTGAGGTCCAAGCCCAGGTTGACCCCGATGTTGATGCCCGAGACCACCAGGTCGGGCCGGCCCAAAAGGTGAACGCCCAGCACCACGCAGTCCGCAGGGGTGCCGTCCACCCGGTAGGCGGGGATCTCCCCGAAGCCCGCGCTGGCGGTGTGCTTGAACCGTAGGGGCCGCCTCACGGTGATCCCGTGGCCCACCGCGGACTGTTCCACATCCGGGGCCACCACACAAACCTCCCCCAAAGCCCGCATAGCCAGGCCCAGGGCCTTGATCCCGGGGGAGAAGATGCCGTCGTCGTTGGAAACCAGGATGCGCATAACCCAAGCCTAAAGGAAAGAGGCCCCCGATGGGGGGCCTTTCACTGCTAAAAACGGGGGCTTTATCGGCACCCCAGCCTGACTTCGTCAGGCTGGGGTGGTCTTACCGGGGCCCCCACCCTGGCGCGAGCCAGGGTGGGGTGGTATTAGAGGCGGCGGACCTTCTTGGCCTGGGGGCCCTTGCCGCCCCGGCCGGCCTCCACCTCGAACTCCACCCGGTCACCCTCGTTCAGGGTGCGAAACCCCTCGGCCTCGATGGCCGTGAAGTGCACAAACACATCCGGACCCTCTTCCTGCTGGATGAACCCGTAGCCTTTTTCCGCGTTAAACCACTTGACGGTACCCTTCTTCATGCTTCTCCTTCATCCCGAAAACCCACCTGGCTTTCCAGGGACTCTTCACTATCCCACGGATTACCCAAAAAGTCAAGCCCCAAAGCGCAAGGGGCCTTGGAGCCTGGGGTAGGCTTTGGGCTTAGTGGTGGTGCCCGCCCTCGTGCACGTGGCCGTGAAGGATCTCCTCGGGGGTGGCCTCCCGGACCCTTACCACCTCCACCTCGAAGTCCAGGTCCCTGCCCGCCAGGGGGTGGTTGAAGTCAATGGTCACCTCTTCCCCCTGGACCTCCACCACGGTGAGGGGCATGGGGTTCCCCTCCATGTCCTGGGCGTAGAACTGGGCCCCGGGCACCACCTCCGCGTCCTCGGGGAAAGCGGAGAGGGGCACCACCTGGACCCCCTCGGGGTCGCGGGGTCCATAGGCCTTGTCCGCAGGCACACGGGCCTGGAAGATCTCCCCCTCCTCGCGGCCTTCCAGCTCCTCCTCGAGGCCCCGGATCAGGTTGCCGTGCCCGTGCAAATAGGAAAGCTCCCCCTGGTCCAAGACCTCCCCCTCCACCTGGAGGGTATAACGGATGGTTACCACCTTGTCTTGTTCAACCTTCATGGTCACCCTTTCGCAAGCCAGGCTTGCTCCCCTTAGCCTAGCAGACCCGCCCCTTGGAGGAAAGGTGGAAGGAGCTTTCCCCGTATCCAAGCTCCTTCCACCTCCCTTACAGGCCCTATAGTAGGGGTATGCGGGTGGAAACGATCATCGGCAAAACCCCGGTGGTGCGCCTTTTCAGGGTGGTGGAGCCCGACATGGCCGAAGTCTGGGTGAAGCTGGAGGGCCTCAACCCCGGGGGGTCTATCAAGGACCGGCCCGCCTGGTACATGATCAAGGATGCCGAGGAAAGAGGCCTCCTCCGCCCCGGCTCCGGCCAGGTCATCGTGGAGCCCACCAGCGGCAACACCGGGATCGGACTGGCCATGATCGCCGCAAGCCGAGGCTACCGCCTCATCCTCACTATGCCCGCCCAGATGTCCGAGGAGAGGAAGCGGGTGCTGGAGGCCTTCGGCGCCGAGCTGGTCCTCACTGACCCGGCGAGGCGGATGCTGGCCGCAAGGGAGGAAGCCTTGCGCCTTAAGGAGGAGCTTGGGGCCTTCATGCCCGACCAGTTCGCCAACCCCGCCAACGTGCGGGCCCACTACGAGACCACCGGGCCGGAGCTCTTTGAGGCCTTGGAGGGGCGGATCGACGCCTTCGTCTACGGCTCGGGCACCGGGGGGACCATCACCGGGGTGGGGCGGTACCTGAAGGAAAGGATCCCCGGGGTGAAGGTGATCGCCGTGGAGCCCGCCCGCTCCAACGTCCTCTCCGGGGGCAAGATGGGCCAGCACCAGTTCCAGGGCATGGGACCCGGCTTCATCCCCGAGAACCTGGACCTCTCCCTTCTGGATGGGGTCATCCAGGTGTGGGAGGAGGACGCCTTTCCCCTGGCCCGGCGGCTGGCCAAGGAGGAAGGACTTTTCCTGGGGATGAGCTCGGGAGGAATCCTGTGGGCAGCCCTGCAGGTGGCCAGGGAACTGGGCCCTGGCAAGAGGGTGGCCTGCATCAGCCCGGATGGCGGCTGGAAGTACCTCACCACCCCCCTCTACGCCGAACCCTAGCGCCGCACCACCTGGGCGTCCTTGGGGTAGCGCTTGAGATCCTGGGGGCGTAAGGAGGCTTTCTTGAACTCCACCACCCGCAGGTCGGCCATCACCTTCCCCGCCTCGTCCCGAAACACGAAGCGCACGGGCCTGGGATCGTTCTTCAGGATGTAAAGCTCCAGGGTGGCGAAGCCCTGGCCCTCCTGTGCCCGGCCCACCAGTTTCCAGGCCACCCCCTCCGGCAGGCGCTCCTCCCCCACAAGGCGAAGGCTCACCCGCTCGGAAAGCCCCTTCAGGTCCCCAAGGCCCTGGGGGCTAAACCCCAGGCCCTGCACCTGGGCCTTTTCCTTGGGGCTCACGATGAGCTGGTTGGTGAGGTAAAGGTAGTTCCAGACCTCCTTTTCCGTGATCACCGTGAAGTTGCCCTCCAGAGAGCCCGGTTTCTGAAACTCTATGCGGAAGAGGTTTTCCTTGGGAATGGCCAGCACCCGGGCTTTAAGCTCCTCCTGCCCTCCGGGTCCCTGGATCTGGCCCTGCACCACCGCCTGCCAGGGGTCCTGCAGGTTCCTTTCCACCCGGTCCAGGATCTCGGAGACGCTTTGCGCCAGAGCCAGGCCCAGGGCCAGGAGCAAAATACCCCAGGGTTTTTCCATAAATCTCCTCCTCATGGCCACCTCCAGGCGTACCGGACCCAGGCGTAGGGAGCCTCCCTATATCCTCCCTCGAGCCCCAAGTCCCCAAGCCACACCCCGAGGCTACCCGCAAAGGGATAGGAAAGGGTGAGGAAAAGGCTAGCCTCCCC
The DNA here is from genome assembly GCF_000511705.1 of Thermus sp. NMX2.A1. Taxonomy (NCBI): domain Bacteria; kingdom Thermotogati; phylum Deinococcota; class Deinococci; order Thermales; family Thermaceae; genus Thermus; species Thermus sp. NMX2.A1. The sequence goes on along the minus strand of NZ_ATNI01000081.1, from coordinate 54,849 downwards.
TAAGTAAAGCCCCGCCTCGAGGCGATTTAACCCCCCTAAGCGCAGGGCGAGGTCCAGAACCTCCATCCCCTCCCCCACCTCGCCCTTCCAGCCCAAAACCAGATAGGGCAGGCCGGAAAAACCCGCCCCCAGGGTATAGGTGGCCTCCTCCCTCAGGGCGTAGCTCACCTCGGCCCGCAAGACCTCTCCCCTTTCCAATAAGAGGCCCACCACCTCCTTGGGCACCAGGCGGTAACGCAGGGAAAGCCGGCCGAACACCCCCTCCTCGGGGAACAGGGGGAAAACCCTCTTGGAGCGGTAGCCGAGCCGCGCCGCCAGGGCCAGGGGGCCGGCACCCCCTTCGGCAAAGGCCATCCCCCCAAGCCCCCCCACCCCCACCTCGGCTTGCAGGCCATAGGCCAGGTACCCCAGGGGCCCTAGGGCGAGGCTCGAGGAAAGCCCCAAGGCCCCCCGGCTTTCCTGCCCCACCTGGAGCTTCCCGTAGACCTCCCCCGGCTCCAGGGTGAAGCCTCCCTCGAGGGTGGAGGCTAAGCTTCCCGAAACTCCATAAACACCGGCCTCGAGGCGCCCTTGGGCCAGGGCCAAGCCCAAAACCACCCACCCCGCCCACCAGATCCTTTTCATGCCGCCACCTGCCTTTGGAAGCGCACGGAGGCCAGGAAGAGGACCAGGGCGGAAAAGAGGAGAACCCCGGTGAGGATCCGCACCAAGGTGGTCTTCCCCGCCCCGTTGGGCCCCAGGAGGTCGAAGACCTCCCCGGGGCGCACCTCGAGGCTCACCCGGTCCAAGGCCCTGATACTACCGAAGCTCCGACTGACCTCCTCTGCCTGCACCATATCTGCCCTCCAGGTATCCCCGCAGATAGGCCTCCGGGTCCAGGGGGAGGTGCACCCCCAAAGCCTCCCCCAGAAGAAAGCGGGCCATCAAGGGTCCCACAAAGGCCAAGGCCATCTCCTCGGGAGGCTCATCGGACCGGAGAAGACCCTTGCGCTGCTGGGCCCGGAAGAAGCCCACCACCCTTTCCAAGACACCCAGGATGCCTTTCGGAGGTCCTGCGCCCCTTAGCCCCGGGTGGCGGAGAAGCTCGGCAAGCAGCTTGGGCAGAAGGGCCTGGTGGGCCTTTAGGAGGTCCAGGTAGGCCTCTAAAAGCTGCCTCAAGCCCTCCTCCAAGGGAGCCTCCTCCGCGGGGAGGCGTTCCAGAAACCCCGCCGGGATAAAGCGGGAAAGGGCTGCCCGCAAAAGGGCCTCCTTGCTGCCGAAACGCCGGAAGAGGGTTACCTCGTTCACCCCGGCCCGCCGGGCGATCTCCTTGGTGGTGGCCCCCCGGTACCCCCGCTCAGCCAAAAGCTCCAGGGCCGCAAAAGCAGCCCGCGATCCGGATCCTTGCCCCAGCCCTGGTCCTCCGGCCCTGCACGTAAGTGCATACTTACAGCGCAAGCCTACCCCCTTTCTCCCCCAGGGTCAAGGGTGGGTGTGGCATACTCAACCTAGGAGGAAAAACCATGACCCTACTGGACCGCCTAAGCCGTCTCATCCGGGCCAACCTGAGCGACCTGCTGCGCCGGGCCGAGGACCCCGAGAAGATCATCAACCAGGCCCTGGAGGACATGAAAGAAGCCCTAAGGGAGGCCCGGGAGCAGGTGGCGGCTGCCATGGCTGAGGGCAAGCGCCTGGAACGGGAGGTGGAAAGCCACCTGCAAGAGGCCACCCTCTGGGAGGAGAAGGCCAAGGAGGCCCTGAAGGCAGGCCGGGAAGACCTGGCCAAGGAGGCCTTGAGGCGAAGGAAGCGGGCCCTGGACCTGGCCGAGGGCTTCAAGCAGCAGGCGGAGGAGCAGAAAACCCTTGTGAGCCGCCTCATGACCCAGCTCAAGGCCCTCGAGGCCAAGATCGACGAGGCCGAGGCCAGGAAAAAGCTCCTTCTCGCCCGCAAGAAGGGGGTGGAGGCCGCCGAGGCAGTGCGGCGGATGGAATCCAAGCTGGACGCCCACCCGGCCCTCGAGGCCTTTGAGGAGATGGAGGCCCGCATCCTCTCCATGGAGGACCGGCACGAGGCCCTGAAGGAGCTGGATGGCCAGGACCTGGAAAAGGAGCTCGCCGCCCTCTCCGCGGAAAAGGAGCTGGAGGAGGAGCTTTCCCGCCTCAAGAAGGAGCTTGGCCAATCCTAATCCGGGCATCCCTCCTTGCGGGCAGTGTAGGCCGGCCCACGGGGGCTTAAGGGGTAAACTCCGTATCATGAGGCGGTACCTTATGGCCCTCGCCCTCTTTCTGGCCGCCTGTGCCCCCCAGGCCACCCAGGCCCCCGAGGCCCGGCCCCTTCTTAAGGAAACCGCCTTCTATCCCGCCACCACGGGCCTGGAGTGGGTCTATGTGCCCGAGGGGGAGGCCCTTTCCTCCCCACCCTACCGGGTGCGGGTGGAGGGCCCGGCCCTTTACGAGGGGCAGGAGGCGGTGCGCTTCCGAAGCTTCGGCCGGGGGGAGGACAGGGTCTACTACCGGCAGGTGGGGGCCTTTGGCGTGCGGCTTTTGGGCTTCCAGGACCCCTCCGCCCGGGTGGTCTTCACCCCCCCCATCCTGGAGTACCCCCCGGAGGCCCTCCTAGCCGTGGGCTACCGCTGGGGGGGCAGGGTGACAGTGCGGGTGGAGCTCCTCACCCCTGGGGGACGAGAGCCCCTGGCCCAGGGGGGCCTGAGCTATACCATGGAGGTGCTGGAGGAGCGGGAGGTGCGCCTGCCCGCCGGGGTCTTCCAGGTGTACCGCATCCGCCAGGTCTACCAGGACGAGCGCGGCCAGGATGTCCGGGAAGTCTGGTTTTCCCCCAGGGTGGGGGAGGTGCGCACCCGGGAAGGCCGCGTTCTGGTGGAGAAGAACTTCTAACTAGGGGGGAGCAATGGTACTGGACAAGGTGAATAGCCCGGACGACCTGAAGGGCCTGACCCTCGAGGAGCTCCTGGCCTTGGCCGAGGAAATCCGGAGCGAGATCATCCGGGTCACGGCGCAAAACGGAGGCCACCTGGCAAGCTCCCTAGGAGCGGTGGAGCTCATCCTGGCCCTGCACAGGGTCTTCCAGTCCCCTAAAGACCGCATCCTCTTCGACGTGGGCCACCAGGCCTACGCCCACAAGCTCATCACCGGGCGCAAGGGCCGCTTCCACACCCTGAGGCAGGAAGGGGGGCTTTCCGGCTTCACCAAGGTTCCCGAGTCGGAGCACGACGCCATCACCGCCGGGCACGCCAGCACCTCCTTGGCCCATGCCCTGGGCATGGCCATCGCCCGGGACCTGGCGAAGGAGGACTACCACGTGGTGGCGGTCATAGGGGATGGGGCCCTCACCGGAGGAATGGCCCTGGCCGCTCTCAACAAGATCGGGGAGCTGGGCAAGAGGATGCTCATCATCCTGAACGACAACGAGATGAGCATCTCGGAAAACGTGGGGGCCCTCAACAAGTACTTCAAAGAGCTTCAGATAAGAAAGTGGGTCCAGGACGCCGAGAAGCTGGGCCGGAGCATCCTGGAGCACATCTCCCCCAAGCTCTTCGGCCTGGTGGACCGGGCCAAGGAAGCGGCCAAGCTCATCCTCCACCAGGAGAATCCCTTCTACGCCTGGGGGATCCGCTACATCGGCCCCGTGGACGGCCACGACCTCAAGGGGCTCATCCACATCCTGGAGCACCTCAAGGAGCTGGACGGCCCCACCCTGCTCCACGTGGTCACCAAGAAGGGAAAGGGCTACAAGGTGGCCGAGGCCGACCCCATCTACTGGCACGGGCCCTCGGGCTTTGACCCCCTCAAGCCGGAGAAGGTTTCCAAGGGCTACACCTGGAGCCAGGCCTTTGGGGACGCCGTCACGGAGCTGGCCTATCTGGAACCCCGCCTCTTCGTCCTCACCCCGGCCATGCGGGAGGGGTCGGGCCTGGTGCGCTACTCCGTGGAACACCCCGACCGCTACCTGGACGTGGGGATCTGCGAGGATGTGGCGGTGACCACGGCCGCGGGCATGGCCCTACGGGGCCTCAAGCCCATCGTGGCCATCTATTCCACCTTTTTGCAACGGGCCTACGACCAGGTGATCCACGACGTGGCCATAGAGGCCTTGCCCGTGATCTTCGCCATAGACCGGGCGGGGGTGGTGGGGGCCGACGGAGCCACCCATCACGGGGTTTTTGACATCGCCTACCTGCGCACCATCCCCAACCTGCAGATCGCTGCCCCCAAGGACGCCTTGGAGCTAAGGGCCATGCTGAAGAAGGCCTTAGAGATCGGAGGGCCCATCGCCATCCGCTACCCCCGGGACAACGTGGAACGGGCCCCGGAGGGCGCCTGGCCCGAGATCCCCTGGGGCCGGTGGGAGGTGCTCAAGGAGGGTACCGAGGCCTACATCCTGGCCTTCGGAAAGACCTTGAAGTACGCCCTCGAGGCCGCCTCGGACGACCCCAGGATCGGGGTGGTGAACGCCCGGTTCCTCAAGCCCCTGGACCGGGAGATGCTCAAGGCGCTTGCCCACTACCGGCTCCTCACCGTGGAGGACCACCAGCGGATGGGGGGGTTTGGAAGCGCGGTCCTCGAGGCCCTAAACGAGATGGGCTTGAAGCCTCAGGTGAAGGTCCTGGGCCTGCCCGACCGCTTCCTGGAGCACGGCTCCATCCCAAGCCTCCACCGCCAGGCTGGGATCGACGCCGAGGGCATCCGGAGGGCCCTGGCGGAAATGGGCGTCCCTCCCACCTATGAGAGGGCTTGAGGCCCTCCCCTTCGCCGCCAACCTTTACAGGGTTCCCGTAGCGGAAGGGTACTTCCTGGTGGACGCCGGGCTTCCCTGGGAGGCGGGAAGGCTTCTAAGGCTCCTCAGGGAACCCCCCAGGCTCCTCTTCCTCACCCACCACCACACGGACCATAGCGGCGGGGCCCGGGCCCTTTGGGAACAGTTTGGCCTTCCCATCCTGGCCCATCCCAAGGAGTGGCCCTACCTGACCAAGGAAAAGCCCCGCCCTCCCCTACCCATACCCCTCCTGGGTCCCTGGCTCGCCAACCTGGCCCCGCCCCTTCCCCGGGAGGCCTTGAGGCCAGTGGAGGAAGGGGAGGAGGTCCTGGGATGGCGGGTGGTGGAGCTTCCCGGCCACACCCTGGGGCAGGTGGGGCTTTTCCGGGAAGGCCTCCTGATCGCCGGGGATGCCTTAAGGGGCAAGGGCCTTCCCCCCAGGTTCATCAACGAGGACCATGCCTTAGCCAAGAAGACCGTGCGCAAGATCCTGGACCTGGGAGCAGAAACCGTCTACCTGGGCCACGGAGGGCCCCTCTCCCGCCAGGAGGTGGAGGCCTTGGCCCTTAAACTGGGGGTATGAGAAAAGTCCAAGCGGGCCTCCTAGCCCTCCTCTGGAGCCTGGGCGCCTTGGCCTGGGCCCAGGAGGTGGTGGTCTACCCCGGCTTCGCTGAGGTCAAGGAACCCGTGCTCCTTCCCCCTTCCGCCTGGGTCTATTTGGCCGGGGAAAAGCTTTCCCGCATGGCCCCGGGATCCTTAAGGCTCCTTGGGGTGGAGGAAAAGGAGCGCATCAACCAGGGAACGGTGGTCCTTTTCCGCTACCAGGGGGAAGGGCCCGCCACCCTGCGCTACCTTTACACCGGGCTTTCTGGGGAGGTCTTTTACACCCTGGAGGAGGGAAGGCTTACCCTCTGGGCCCGGCTCCGGCTGGAGGGAGGGCCCCTGGAAGCCAGAAAGCTCACCCTGCTCGCCGGGGAAGCCCCCCTTCTCGGGGTGGCCGAGGCCAAGGGGATACCCATGCGGGCCTTCGCCGAGGCGCCTTCGGGGGAAAGCCCCTTTGGCCTCTTCCGCTACCCCCTGCCCCCGGGCCGGCTGGAGCCCGGCACCACGGAGATTCCCGTCCTCAAGGCCCAGGTAAGCCCAACCCGGCTTCTTCGCTACCAAGGACCCTTCCGCACGGACAGGCTTCTGGCCCTGGAGCGGGGCTACCGCTTTACGGCACCCTTCCCCCTGGCTCCGGGGAGCCTCGAGGTGGTGGAGGAAGGCTTCTTCCTGGGCCAGGCCCTGCTTCCCGCCACCCCTGAGGGAGAGGTGGCCGAGGTGTGGCTGGGGCGGGACCTCGAGGGCCGGCTGGAACGGTCGGTGAACCTGCTCCAGCAAAGCGAAAAGGAGGCCACCTACCGGGTGGAAACCCGCTTCAAAAACCCCTACCCCTACCCCATCGCCCTCCTCCTTTCGGAAACCTTCCCCCAGCCCTTCCGCCTGGACTTCCCCGAGGCCACCCACCTGCCCCAGGGCTACCGCCTGGAGGTCCCCCTTAAACCCGGGGAGGCCCTTACCCTGGTCTACCGCCTCACCCTTCTCCGCTAGGGACATCTGCCCCCACCCCCAGGCGGCATCCTGGAGGCATGAAGCCCGACCTTCACCGCTTCCCCCTCCTGGTGGCCTGGGAGATGACCCGGGCCTGCCTGCTCGCCTGCCAGCACTGCCGGGCCTCGGCGGTGCCGGACCCCTTACCCGGGGAGCTCACCACCGAGGAAGGCTTGAGGCTCTTGGAGGAGCTCGCCACCTACACCCCCAAGCCCATCCTCCTGCCCACGGGAGGCGATCCCCTGGCCCGGCCCGACCTCTTCCTCCTGCTGGAGGAGGCCAAACGCCTGGGCCTTAAGGTGGGGATCACTCCCGCCGTCACCCCCAGGCTCACCCGGGAGGTGGTGGAGCGCTTCAAGGAGCTTTCCGTGCACCAGATGGCCATCTCCCTGGACGGGGCGAGCCCCGAAAGCCACGATGGCTTCCGCGGAGTCCCGGGCACCTTCGCCCTGGCCCTACAGGCCCTGGAATGGGCCCGGGAGGTGGGCCTCATGACCCAGGTGAACACCACCGTGACCCGAAAGACCAAGGGGGAACTCACCGGCATCGCCGAGATCCTGGCGGCCAAAGGGGTGGCCACCTGGGAGGTCTTCTTCCTGGTACCCGTGGGCCGGGGAGCGCTTTTAGAGCAACTCTCCCCTGAGGAATACGAGGAGGTGATGCACCTCCTTTACGATCTCTCCCGCCGCCACCCCTTCAAGGTGCGCACCACGGAAGGCCCCATGTTCCGCCGGGTGGCCCTGGAGCGCCGCAAGAAGGAAGGAGGGGAGGACGGAGCCCTGGTGGGGGAAGGCCGGGGGGTGCACCTCTCCGACGGCTTCGGCTTCGTCTTCGTTTCCTCCACGGGGGAGGTGTATCCCTCGGGGTTTCTCCCCCTCTCCGCCGGCAATGTGCGGGAGAAGCCCCTTCTGGAGATCTACCGGAATAGCCCCCTTTTCCTCGAGCTCCGCAACAAGGCCCTTCTCAAGGGCAAGTGCGGGGTCTGCGAGTACCGGGAGCTTTGCGGGGGAAGCCGGGCCCGGGCCTGGGCGGAAACCGGGGATCACCTGGCCGCCGACCCCCGCTGCGCCTACATCCCTAAGGGCCTAGGACAAATGCCCCTGGCCTAAGGGGAGCGGGGTTCCCCATAATGGAGCCATGAAGCGCCTCTTGCCCGCCTTGCTCTTCCTGGGCCTTCTGGCCCTTGGGCAAAGCCCCGGGGCCAAGCTCTACTCCGCCAACTGCCAAAGCTGCCACCAGGCCACGGGGCAAGGGATACCCGGAGCCTTCCCGCCCCTCACCCACCTGGACAAGGTGGTCCAGGCCAAGGGGGGCCGGGAGTACCTGATCCGGGTGGTCCTCTACGGCCTCCAGGGAAGCCTTACGGTGGAGGACAAGACCTATAACGGGTTCATGCCCCCCTTCCGCCAGCTCAAGGACCAGGAGGTGGCCGACCTCCTGAACCACATCCTCACCACCTTCGCCAAGTCCAAGGCCAAGCCCATAAGCGCCGAGGAGGTGAAGGCGCAAAGGGCCAGGGCCCTCTCCCCCCAGGAGGTCCTCAAGTCCCGTCCCCCGGTCAAGTAGACCTGTGTACTCCCTCCCCCCGGGGCCTTTAGGCCCCGGGCACCTTTTCCTTAGCCTTTGGCGAGGGATAATGGTCTTGCCGTGGAGCCTGGGTTCCACCTTCTCTACGCAAGGCGCCTGGCCTGGCGCCACCGGCTCCTCTTGGCCCTTCCCTTGGCGCTTCTAGGCTTTCTCCACCCCTTCTTCGCCCTGGCCTCCCTCCTACCCTTTTTGCTTCCCGCCCGCCTTTGGGAAGGGCGGGCGCTACGGGAGATCGCCCGGGCCAGCCTGGCCTATCCCACCGCCTTGGCCTACGGGGAAGAACGGCTTTGGCAGGAAGCCCGCAAGCTGGAGATCCCTCCTCCCCCCTTCCCCCTGGGCCTTCTCGCCCTCTACCTAGTCCTCCTGGCCTTGGCCTTGGGCTCGTGGACGGGGCTTCCTCCCAGGGAAGCAAGCCCCTTCTGGTCCCTTCCCAACGCCGGGCGCCCCGCAATCCCCCAAACCCCCTTGGAAAGGGAGAAGCCAGCCGAAGCACCCGGGGCTTCACCTGGGAAAACCACGCCGCCCCCGGATTTCCCAGAGGCCCTCAGGAAGCCGCAAGGGAAGGAGCCAGGCCAGGGCCACCCCGCCCCAACCTCCCAGGAGGGAAGGGAACCGGAGCCCAGCCCCCAGGGATCTTCCCCCAGGGGTTCCCCCCGGGCCCCGGGGCAGGGCACCCAGGCGCCAAGCCGAGGGGAAGGAAAGCCAGAAGCCACCCAGGAGGTCCCAGGTCAGGAACCGGGCCAGCCTAAGGAAGCAGGCACCCCCACCCCAGGTGCCTCAGGACCCTCCCCAACCCTGGAGGCTCCCGCCTCCTTGCCCCTCCCAGAGCCCACCGGTCCCGGGCAGGAGCTCCTCGGGCCCGGCCGGGAAGGAAAGGGCCAGGACCTACCCTCCCCTTGGCGGGAGGGAAGCCCTCCAGAGGAAGTGCGCCGGGGAGTGGAGGTCTACCTGGAGCGCACTCCCCTCTCCCCTGAGGCCAAGGAGCTTCTAAGGCGCTACTTTAGCGGGCCCTGACCCTTTCCAACGCCTCGGCCACGCTCACCGGCCCCACCTCCAGCCGATCCGCCATGGGGAAGGCCCCCATGGAACCCCCGTGGCCGAAGCGGGCCCCCACCCGCAGGTCCACATCCTTGAGAAGCTCCCGCATGAGCTCGTGCTTCCTTCCGCCCTCCATGGCGGCGTAGGGGTTTTCCCGCACCTCGAGGAGGCTCACCTTTCCTCCCCCTTCCACCTCGTAGATGGCGAAGCGGGGGGCGTGCCCGAAAGGACCCGGATAAACCTTCTGGTCATCGTTTTTAGATAAGGCGATGGCGATGCGCATAGCCCTAGAATATACCCCAGGGGTATCAAGGGTCAGGGGTGCGCCGCCACTCCCCGCTCTTGCCCCCCGCCTTGTGCAAAAGCTGCACCCTCGAGATCACCAGGCCCTTGGAGGCTGCCTTCAGCATGTCGTACACGGTGAGGGCCGCCACGGCGCAGGCGGTTAGGGCCTCCATCTCCACCCCGGTTTCCGCCTTGGTGCGCACCGTGGCCTCGATGCGCACCCGCTTGGCCTCCCTTTCCAGCTCCACCCCCACCTCCACCCCGGTGAGGGGCAGAGGGTGGCAAAGGGGAATGAGCTCAGAGGTCTTCTTGGCCCCCATGATGCCCGCAAGCTGGGCCACCGTGAGGGGATCCCCCTTCCCCACACCCCCCTTTTCCAGGGCAGCCAGGGCCTCTTCCGTGAGCTCCACATAGGCCTCGGCGGTGGCGGTGCGGAAGGTGGCGGACTTCTCCGTCACGTCCACCATGTGGGGCCTGCCGTCCTTAAAGTGGGTGAGGTCCATGCCTCCAGTCTAGGGCCTGGGCAGGGCTACCCGCCAAAACCCATCCCGCTCACAAAGCGCAGGATGGGGTCCCGCAGGAAGTAGACGAAGAGCAAGACCAGTAACTGCAGCCCGAAGAAGGGAATCCCGCCCAGATAAATATCCGTGGTCTTCACCTCCTTGGGGGCCACGTTCCGCAGGTAGAAGAGGGCAAAGCCAAAGGGCGGGGTGAGGAAGGAGGTCTGCAGGTTCACCCCCACCAGGAGGCCGAACCAGAGCTTGTCTATGCTCAAGGCCTCGGCCCCGATGGCCAGAAGGGGCAGGGCGATGAAGGCGATCTCAAAGAAGTCGATGAAGAAGCCCAGCAGGAAGACCAACACCATCACGAAGAGGATGAAGCCCACCTCACCGCCCGGCAGGCCCGTGAGGAAGCCCTCCACCCAGAGATCCCCGTTGACACCCCGGAAGACCAGGCTGAAAAGGGTGGAGCCGATAAGGATGAAGATGACGAAGGCCGTGAGCTTGGCCGTGCCCTCCATGGCCCCGTAGAGGACCTTGAAGGAAAGCCTGCGGTTCAAAGCCGCCAGGATCAAGGCCCCCACCACCCCCATGGCCCCGGCCTCCGTGGGGGTGGCCAGGCCGATGAGCACTGTACCCAGCACCAAAAAGATGAGAACCAAAGGGGGCACCATGGAAAGAAGGGCCCTTCGGAGGAGGGGATTCCTGCGGATCCAAGGAAGGAGGAGCAGGGTCCAAACCCCCAAGGCCAGGAGCACCTCCAGCCACTCCGCCCAGGCGGGCAGGAAGCGCCCCACCGCATAAGCCCCTACCCCCACCAGCAGATAGGAGAGAAGGGCAAAAGCCGCCTGGGCTTCCTTACCGGCTTCGGGACGGGCTTCCGGAGGAAGGGCGGGAACCCACCTTGGGCGGAAAAGGGCCACGTAGATCACGTAAAGGAAGTAAAAGCCCACGGTAAGGGCGGAGGGGATCAAAGCGGCCTTGTACATATCCCCCACGGAAACCCCTAGCTGGTCCGACAAAACGATGAGGACCACGCTTGGGGGGATGATCTGGGCCAGGGTGGCCGAGCCCAGGATCACCCCGCTGGCGAAGCGGGGGTTATAGCCGTACTTCAGCATGATGGGCAGGGAGATAAGGCCCATGGCCATGACGCTGGCCGCCACCACCCCAGTAGTGGCGGCCAAGATGGCCCCCACGAAAACCACGCTTAGGGCCAAGCCGCCCCTTAAAGGCCCAAAGAGCTTCCCCATGGTGTCCAGGAGGTCTTCGGCCAGGCCGCTTTTCTCCAGGATGATGCCCATGAAGGTGAAGAAGGGGATGGCCAGGAGAAGCTGGTTGGACATGATGCCGAAGATGCGATCGGGCATGGCCTTAAGAAGGGGTGCGGGGAAGATGTCCAGGGCGATGCCCAAAAAGCCGAAAACGATCCCCACCGCCCCCAAGGAGAAGGCCACGGGGTAGCCGGAAAGCAAAAAGACCACCAGAGCCAAAAACATCAGGGGAGGCATGAGGTTTTCCAGGTTCATTCCACCACCTCCCGTTCCTCCTCCACCAGCTGCAGATGCCCCGTGAGGTAGGCGATGCGCTTGATCAGCTCGGAGATCCCCTGGAGGGTCAAAAGGGCAAAGCCCAAGGGCAAGGCCAGCTTGATGGGCCAGCGGGGAAGCCCTCCCACATCGGGGGACATCTCCTTCCCCAGGAAGGAGTTCATGGCCCAGGGCCAGGAGAGGTAGATGACCCCCACCGCCATGGGCAGAAGGAAGAGCACCGTCCCCACCACGTCGATCCAGGCCTGGGTGCGCTTGGAAAAGCGCCCGGAAACAAGGTCGATGCGCACGTGGGCGTTGCGCTTTAAGGCGTAGGCCCCGCCCAGGAGGAAGATCAGGCTGAACAGGTACCACTGGGCCTCGAGGTAGGCGTTGGAGCTGTAGCTGAAGCCGTAGCGCATGATGGCATTGCCCGCGGAAAGCAGGGCCACCAAAAGCACCAGCCACACGGTGAGTCTGCCTATGGCCTCGGTCAAGACATCTATGGCTTGCGAAAGACCCAGGAGAAAGCGCATTCCCAACCCCCTTGAAAACCCGCCCCATCCTACCCAGGGCAAGCGGGGGTGTCAATGCGGGCTTGCGTCCAGAAGGAATTTTTCCCTGGTCCCTTTCCACCCGAAGCCCTTACCGGGCCCGGCGGATCGGGGCTACCAGGAAGGCCCCCAGGAGAAAGAAGGTCCCCGCCAGGAGGAAGAGAACCAGATAACCCAGACCCTCTCCGCTGGCGTTCAGAAGGTCCAATGGCCGCCCGAAGGCTCCCGCCAGCACCTGGGGCACCACGATGGCGGTCTGCCATAAGCCCATGTCGGTGGCGTGGGCCTTGGGATCCCTCAGCACATCCGCCACCAAAGCCCAGTCCACCGCCAGGTAGACCCCGTAGAAAAGGCCAAAGAAAAGGGCCAGGAACAGCATGGCGTCATACCGGGGGAAAAACAGAATGAAGGGCATGAGCAACCCAAGGCCAGCCCCCGAAAGGTAGATCAGGGGCTTTCGGCCCAGCCGGTCCGAGGCCTTCCCTGCGGGAACGCTGGCCAAGGCCGCCCCCAAGGAGATCAGGAGGCCCAAAAGGGCCACCGCCTGGAAGGGCTCATTGGCAAGGGTCCGCCCTAGGGCCTGGAAAACCCGCACCACATCGGCCAGGTAGTACTGCAGGTAGGTCTGGGCCAGGTAAAAGCCCAGCATCACCAAAAAGCGGGTCAGGTAGACCAACAGAAAGTCCCGGTCCCGCCAGGGCCCCGCCATGGCAGCGAGAAAGGGACGGGGATGGGCCCCTGAAGGTCGGTCGGGGGCAACCCGGAGGCTAAGCCCAGCCCCCAGAAGGTTCACAAAGGCCGCCAGATAGGCCTGGAAGGCCAACGGAAGAAGAAACCCCACCGCACCCCCCAGGATCTGGCCGGAAACCTGCAACACCCCCATGTACCCCGAGGCGGTGCCCCTTTCCTTTCGGGGCACCAGGTCGGGGATGAGGGCGGAGTAGGGCCCGGTGGCCAGGTCGTCCGCCACCTGCAGGAGGAGGTAGGCCACCAGGAGCCAGAGGTAGCTTGGGGCATGCGCCAAAAGGAGAAGGGCTATGGCGGTGAGGAGGCTACCCGCAAGGAGGAAGGGCTTTCTCCTGCCCAGGCGGTCGGAGAAGTAGCCCATGATGGGGGGTCCAAGAATGGCCATCACCGCCCCCAGGCCGAAGAGGAAGCCGAGGCGGCTGGCCTTCTCCTCGGGAGGGGAAAGCTCCGCCACCTTGGCGGGCAGGATCACCAGAAGGACCAGGAACCACTTGAAGCTGGTGGCGAACCAATAGGCGGAAAGGGAAAGGTACCAGCCGGGCCCGTGGCGCATGGGCCTTACCTTACCAGACCGTGGCCTCGGGAACCACCAGGAGGGGCAGGGAGCTCTGGTGGGAAAGCACCTCCACCATGCGCCCAAGCCGGTGGCGCCAGGTGCTCTTGGCCTTGGAACCCAGGACCAGGAGGTCCGCCTCCCGAGCCTTGGCCAAGCGCAAAAGGTCCAGCTCCTCTTCCCCCTTGGACACCTCCACCACCCCGGTGGCCTTGAGGAGGCTTTCCAGGTGGGCTTTGGCCCGGGCTAGAACATCCGCTAGCCCCAAGGTTTCAGGATCCAGATAGGTGGGGAAGCAACACCCTCCTTGCCCGCTCACCAGGTGCAGGCCGAAGACCTCAGCCCCCAAGGCCCTTCCCCAAGCCTCCGCCACCCGGAAGGCGCTAAGACTTGCCGGGCTATCGTCCAGCCCCACGGCGATGCGGCGCACCCCCCTGAGGGCCCTGGGGAGCAGCAGAACCGGAACCTCCCCTCGGTGCAGGAGGTAGCGGGCGAGCCCACCCCGGGCCAGGACCTCGAGGGCATCCGTGCCCCGCTGTCCCAAAAGGACCAGGCGGCTTCGCAAGGCCTCCCCAGCCACCACCTGCGCAGGGAAACCCCGGAGCACCCGGGCCCTAAGCCCGGTATCCGCCAGGGTCTTTTGCACCTCCTTCTCCACCTGGCTAAGGGCTTCCTCCAGCCCCGGCCTAAGATGGGGAAAGCGGCGGCCAAGGGCCTCAAAGTAGGGAGTGGGCACCACGTGGAGAAGCTCCGCCGGGATGCCAAGCCCCTCCTGAAGGAAGCGGGCGCTTTCCACCACCGACTCCAAGCCCTCCCCCAAATCCACCGCGGCCAACAGGCGCATGCTTCACCCCCTGGCCCCAATATAATCCTTGCGTGCTCTGGCTTCGCGACCGCACCCTGGACCTCTCCCACCCCCGGATCATGGGGATCCTCAACCTCACCCCCGATTCCTTTTCCGATGGCGGCCTCTACCTGGACCCGGAAAGGGCCCTGGAAAGGGCCAAGACCCTGGTGGCCGAGGGTGCGGATCTTCTGGACCTGGGGGCTGAATCCACCCGCCCCGGGGCCGAGCCCGTGTCCGTGGAGGAGGAAAAGAAGCGGCTTCTTCCTGCCCTCGAGGCCATCCTGGAACTGGGGGTGCCGGTGAGCGTGGACACCCGCAAGCCCGAGGTGGCGGAGGAGGCCCTGAAGCTAGGAGCGCACCTCATCAACGACGTGACGGGCCTTCGGGACGAGCGCATGGTGGCCCTCTGCGCCCGGTACGGGGTGGCGGCGGTGGTCATGCACATGCCCGTGCCCGACCCCCAGGCCATGATGGCCCATGCCCGCTACGGGGACGTGGTGGCCGAGGTGAAGACCTTCCTCAAGGCCCAGGCGGAAAACGCCCTGAGGGCCGGGGTGCCCCAGGTGGTCCTGGACCCGGGGTTCGGCTTCGGGAAACTGCTGGAGCACAACCTGGCCCTCCTTAAACACCTGGAGGAGATCGTGGCCCTGGGCCACCCCGTTTTGGTGGGGCTTTCCCGGAAGCGCTCCATCGGGGAGCTCACGGGGGTGGAGGAACCGGCAAAAAGGGTCCTTGGCTCCGTGGCCGCCCACCTTTTCGCCGCCATGAAGGGGGCCAGGATCCTTCGCGTCCACGACGTGGCCGCCCACCGGGAGGCCCTTGCGGTGTGGAACGCCCTTTGGGAATAGATATGGGGGAGATCGCCCTTTTAGGTTTGGAGTTCTACGGTCGCCACGGGGTGAGGCCCGAGGAAGGCCGGCTTGGAGCCCGGTTTGTGGTGGACCTCTGGCTTAAGGTGCCCTTTGAGGGCAGGGGGGACCGGCTGGAGGAAACCGTGGACTACGCCGCCGTCTACGCCCTGGTGGAGGAGGTGGTGCGCCACCGCCGCTTCTACCTGATCGAGGCCCTGGCCGACCACCTGGCGGAAGCCCTCCTGCAAGCTTTCCCTCGCCTCGAGGGGGTGCGGGTGCGGGTGCACAAGCCCCACGCCCCCATCCCCGGGGTTTTTCGCGACGTGTACGCGGAAACGGAAAAAACGCGCTCCTAGAAACCGTTTCGGCCACTCATCTTGCGCTCATGGGAAAACCGTGGTAGGATAGCCCCGCCCAAAAGGGCTACGTGGAGAAGACCTATCCCTTCCCCCACTGCTCCCCAGGGAGCGGTGGGTTATAAACATTCTCACCCCCTTGGGCTAAACTGAAGGAGCCCGGCAAGGGGCGGGTCTATTATGGAAAGGGTAGCAATATTCATTGACGGCTCCAACCTGTACAAGGGGTTGGTGCAGCACCTGGGGCCGGATTATCGGCTTAACTTCGTGGAGTTTATCAGCCTTCTCACCGCCGGGCGCAGGCTTTTGCGCGCCTACTACTACAACGCCCCCCTTCCTCCAGAAGACCCCGCCGCCAAGGCCCACCAGAGCTTCCTCAACTACCTGAAGCGGGTGCCCTATGTGGCCGTGCGCCTGGGAAGGCTGGAAAGGCGGGCGGATGGCTTCGTGGAAAAGGGGGTGGATATCCAGATCGCCATAGACATCCTGCGCCTGGCCTATGCCGACGCCTATGACGTGGCGGTGCTGGTCTCCGGGGATGGGGACTTCGCCGAGGTGGTCAAGGTGGTCCAGGACATGGGCAAGCAGGTGGAGAACACCACCTTCCACGCCCTTTCCTCCCACCGCCTGGCCCAGCAGGCGGACCGCTTTTATCCCCTGGACGACTTCCCCTGGGAGCGCCTCCGGGCGCAGAGCCTGCCCCAGGCCCCCGAAAGCGGCGAGTAAACCCCGGCCTAGAGGAGTTCCTCGGGTCGGAAGAAAAGGGCGATCTCCCGGCTTGCGTCCTCGAGGCTCGCCGAGCCGTGGATCACGTTCTCGTCGATGGTGGTGGCAAAATCCCCCCGGATGGTGCCGGGAAGGGCGTCCTTGGGGTGGGTGGCCCCCATCATCTTCCGCACCTCGGCCACCACGTTCGGCCCCTCCAGCACCATGGCCACCACCGGACCCGAGGTGATGAAGCTCACCAGGCCGGGGAAGAAGGGTTTCTCCCGGTGCTCGGCGTAATGCCTTTCCGCAAGCTCCTGGCTGATCTGTAAAAGCTTAAGCCCCACGATACGAAAACCCTTCCGCTCAAAGCGGGCAAGGATCTCCCCCACCAGACCCCTTCGCACGCCGTCGGGCTTCACCATGACAAAGGTGCGCTCCATACCCCTAGGAGTTTAGCAGGTCTAGGGCCTTTTGAAGTAGCCCAGCAGGATGTAGGCCACCACCACCACCCAAAGGAGCACCAAAAGGGCATCCCGCCAGTTCAGGCGAACCCGGGGACGCTTGGGCTCCAGGACCTGGGTGGGCAGTTCCTCAGGCTCCTCCCCAAGCTTTAGGCGCACCGGGGCTCCTTTTGCCGCCTCGAGGGGCAGGGCATAGGGGCGACCCCCCTGGGGAAGCTCCTCGGGCACCCGCACCACGATGGCGCTCACGTTATCGGGGCCTCCCCACTCGTTGGCCAAGGCCACCAGGCGCCTGGCCGCCTCCTCCGGGGGAAAGCTCTTCAGAACTTCCCCCAGGGTGCGGTCCTCCAACACCCCGGAAAGGCCATCGCTGCAAAGCAAAAACACATCCCCAGGCTCCAGCTTAAGCCCCATGAGGTCCACCCGGGCCTGGGGAAAGGAGCCCAGGGCGTTGGTGATCACGTTGCGCCAGCGGTGGGTCTTGGCCTCCTCGGGGCTCAAAAGGCCCTGGCGCACCCTTTCCGCCACCCAGGAGTGATCCTCGGTGAGGAGGGTAAGCTCCCCTTTCCTGAGAAGGTAGGCCCTCGAGTCCCCCACATGGGCGATCAAGGCATAGGGAAGATCCAAAAGGAGGCAGGTGGCGGTGGTGCCCATACCCCGGTTCTCGGGGCGTTGCGCCTCCTGGTAAATGCGCTCGTTGGCCTTTTCAAAGGCTTGAAGGAGGGCCCTCGGGCTTGGGTCTACATTGCGCAGGTTCTCCAGGATCATCTCCACGGCCAGCCTGGCCGCCACTTCCCCTGTGCGGTGCCCCCCCATCCCATCCGCCACCACGAAGACCCCTCCCCAGGGGGTGAGGGCATGCCCCACGGCGTCCTCATTTTTGGGCCGCTTGAGGCCGGGGTGGGTTTCCAGGGCGAAGGCCAGACTGGACACGGGGGGATTTTACCGCATAGCCTTGACGCATACCGCATACCGCGGTAGCTTGAGAATAAGCCCGGGCCCGCAAGCCCGGCCTTTTGCTTTGGGTTGCTTGGCCCGGAGGGCCAACACATGGAGGGCGCCATGCGCTTTGAGAAAATCGCCCCCTATACCTACCGCATCCCCCGGCAGGGGAAGATGCGGGTGGATGCGATTTTCTTCGCCTCGGAGGAGATTTTGAAGGACCTCCAGGGGGAAAACTACGCTTCCCTGCAGCAGCTCATGAACGTGGCCACCCTGCCGGGGATCGTGGAACCCGCCCTGGCCATGCCCGACATCCACTGGGGCTACGGCTTCCCCATCGGGGGGGTGGCGGCCTTCGATCCCGAGGAAGGAGGGGTGGTGAGCCCGGGAGGGGTGGGATTTGACATCAACTGCCTTCCTGCCGGCACCCGCGTACTCTTTCATGACCGCTACACCCGCCCCATAGAGGAGGTGGCGAGGGAACAAGAACCCCTCCTCACCGTGTGGCGGCTTGGGGAAAAAGCCGAGGCAGGCAAAGCCTTTCTCCTCCTCTCCCGAGAAGCGGAAACCCTGGTGCGCCTCCGCACCGAGGGAGGGTTCATCCTGGAGGCCACCCCCGATCATCCCGTCTACACCCCCTCGGGAATGCGTCCCATAGGCACCCTGAAAAAGGGAGACCAGGTGGCCGTCCACCCCTTCCAGGGCTTTCCCCACGAACCCCCTCCGTCCCTGACCCTTCTAAGCGAGGAAAGGGCCCAAGCCCTAGGCCTTGCCCTGGGGTTTCCCCGAGCGGCAGATGTGCTGAAAGAGAAGGGGCTCCTTCCCCTACAGGCGGACCACCCTCACTTGCCAGCTATCCTACGCCTCTTGGGCTACGCCTTGGGGGATGGAACCCTTTACCGGTCCCGGGGCAGGGGGTACCTGGTGCTCTATGGGGACGAAGAAGGACTCCTGGAAGCCAAGGAGGACCTTAAGCGTCTGGGCTTCCAGGCTGGGGGCCCTTACGTTCGGGTACGAAACCACAGCTTCCGAGGACGGACCTTCACCTACCAAGAGGCTAGCCTTAAGGCCTCCTCCCGGGCTTTGTTCCTCCTTCTCCACGCCTTAGGCCTTCCCGAGGGCCCCAAGGCGCAAACGGCTTTTGCCTTACCTCATTGGCTCTTCTTCATTCCCGCTTGGCTTAAAGCCAACTTTTTAGCAGGACTATTCGGAGCGGAGCTCTCCGCGCCGAAGTGGGTAAGCGGACATGGGTACAACCTCGCCTCTCCTGTGCTCTCCCAGTCCAAACGGAAAAGCCTTTTGGGGATTGGCCGGACCTTCATGGAAGATCTGGCCCGCTTAATGGAAAGCTTGGGCCTGGAAGTCCAGTCCCTGCGTGAGGAACTGGATTGGGAGGAACCCGCTGATCCTTCCCACCGCTTCAAACTGATCCTCCGGAGTACACCGGAAAACCTCAGCCTCCTTTACGAGAGGGTGGGCTATGCCTACGCTCCCCAAAAAGCCTGGCTAGCCCAGGCGGCCGCTTTCTACCTGCGCCTGAAAAAGGCCCACTTAGAAGCTCGGGAAACCCAGGCCGAGGAGGTCTTGGCCCTACGGCAGGCAGGCCTAGGACCAAAACGCATCGCCGCCACCCTAGGCCTTCCTCGGCGCTTCGTGGAGCGTACCCTTTACGAGAAGCGAGGTGGATTCCGCCCCTGGGGATTTCCCACCTTCCCTGAGTTCCTCCAAAGGGCCGGCCCCATGTTTTTTGACAGGGTAGTGGCTATGGAAACCGTTCCCCACGGGGGAAGGGTTTACGACCTCTCCATGGCTCATGAGGGACACAACTTTGTGGCCGAAGGGTTTGTGGTCTCCAACTGCGGGGTACGCCTTTTGGCCTCCCATCTCACCCTGGAAGACCTCCTCCCCCGCCAACGGGAGCTGGCCGATACTCTCTACCGCCTCATCCCCTCGGGGGTGGGAAGCGAGCGCAAGGACGTGCGCTTCAGCAAGAAGGAGCTTAAGGAGATCCTCAGGGAGGGGGCTGGCTGGCTCATCCGCAGGGGCTTCGGCTACCCGGAGGACCTCCACTTCATCGAGTCGGAGGGCCGCCTCCCCTGGGCCAACCCGGACAAGGTTTCGGAGAGGGCCTTCGAACGGGGAGCTCCCCAGATCGGCACCCTGGGAAGCGGGAACCATTTCCTCGAGGTCCAGTACGTGGACCAGATCTACGACGAGGAAGCCGCCGAAGCCTTCGGCCTCTTTCCCAACCAGATCACCGTCCTCATCCACACGGGAAGCCGGGGCCTCGGCCACCAGGTCTGCCAGGACTATGTGGAAAGATTCCTCAAGGTGGCCCCCCGCTACGGCATAGAGCTGGTGGACAAGCAGTTGGCGGCAGCCCCCATCCAGAGCCCGGAGGGCCAGGACTACCTTCAGGCCATGGCCGCCGCCGCCAACTTCGCCTTCGCCAACCGGCAGCTGATCGCCCACTTTGTGCGGGAAGCCTTCGAGGCGGTGGGCTTCCCACCCAGGGAGCATGGCCTAAGGGTCCTCTACGACCTGGCCCACAACAACGCCAAGTTTGAGGAGCACGGGGGAAAGAGGGTCCTGGTACACCGCAAAGGGGCCACCCGGGCCTTCGGCCCCGGAAACCCCGAGATCCCCCTGGAGTACCGGCATGTGGGCCAGCCCGTGCTGGTGCCCGGGGACATGGGCCGCTACTCTTATGTGCTTTCGGGAACGGAAAAGGCCATGGCGGTATCCTTCGGCTCCAGCTGCCATGGAGCCGGACGCAAGATGAGCCGCCACCAGGCCAAGCGGGTGGCCCGGGAGCGCAACCTGATCAAGGAACTGGCGGAAAGGGGCATCCTGGTGCGGGCGGCCACCAAGGCCACCGTGGACGAGGAGATGCCCGAGGCCTACAAGGATGTTTCCGTGGTGGTGGAGGCGGTCCAGGGAGCTGGAATCGGAAAGAAGGTGGCCCGCCTAAGGCCCCTCATCGTGGTCAAGGGATAAACTCTAAGCGCTTTCTCACCGCCATCTGCTCCCATGGAGGGATGAGGCTCCTAGCTCTCCTCCTTTTCCTCTCCTGCTCCCTGGCCCAGACCCTACTTCCCGCCAGCACCTTTGGCCTTTCCTTTCGGGAGGAGGCTTCGGCCTGGATTTACGAGGGGGAGGGGGTGCGCTTCGTCTACGTGCCGGGGGTGGGCTGGGCGGAGCCCTTGGACCCCAGACTTCCCCCACCCGATGGGGAAAAACTGCCCCTCGAGGCCCTGAAGGCCTTGGGCTACTTCCGCACCCCGGAGGCCGGGGTACGCCACGGCGCCCAAGGACGGGCCCTCCGCCTGGTGCTGGACCTCCCCGGGCCCGAACCTGCAGCCAAGCCTTCCTCGGAGGGCCAGGCTCCAGGAAGCCTTTCCCTCCTTCTCCCCTACCTGGCCCCGGGGATGACCCAGGTTCCCTGGCCCAAGGGCATGGAGGCCCGGGTGCGCCTTTTGCCAGGGGGCACAGAGCTCAGCCTGAACTTCCCGGGAAAGCTCCTTCGCTACCGCCTCTTTCCCCTGAAGGACCCCGCGCGCCTGGTCCTGGATCTCTATGCCCTCGAGGCCGAGGTGGAGGAACCCGTGGCCGCGGGAGTCCGCTATCGGGAGATCTGGGCCTTTACCCCAGAGCCCCTAAGGCTTTACCTGGTGGAGGCGGAGAAAGGCAGGCTGGTTCCTGTGGGCAAGCCCGGGGTCCGGGCCCTACCCAAGGACCTTGCCCCAAACGCCCTGGCGGTGCTGAACGGGGGGTACTTTGACCCCAAAACCGCTACCCCCATCGGCCTCTGGGTCCAGGACGGGGTTACGGTTTCCTATCCCAGCGGCCGCATGGCTCTCTTATGGGATGGATTCAGCTTCTTCCTGGGGGTTCCCCGGTTTGAGGCAATGGTCCAGGGTCCTTCCGGAGAGCGGGTGCGGGTGGGCATCAACACCTCCCGGGCCCGCTACACCGCCCACACGGTCCCGGGACCCGTGGGCATGGAGGGGGAGGAGGTGGCCTTGGTGATGGGAAACCGGGTACAGGCCATCTTCCCCGCCCCCCAGGAACTTCCTCCTGGAGCCTGGGCCCTTACCTTTCCCAAAGGAGCCCCTCCCTTTCCCCTAAAGCCTGGGGACACCCTAAGCCTCTACGGGCGCCTGGACCCCCCTTTCCGCTACGCACTGGAAGCAGGCCCCC
This sequence comes from Thermus sp. NMX2.A1, assembly GCF_000511705.1. Taxonomy (NCBI): domain Bacteria; kingdom Thermotogati; phylum Deinococcota; class Deinococci; order Thermales; family Thermaceae; genus Thermus; species Thermus sp. NMX2.A1. The sequence goes on along the minus strand of NZ_ATNI01000081.1, from coordinate 33,348 downwards.
TTTTGGTCCAGAAAGGCCAGTACGCCTTTGACCCCAACCGGGAGAACTTCCGCGACCCAAGGCCCCTCCAGGCCATAGCCCCCCAGGCGGCCGTGGCCTGGACCCGGGAGGGGAAGCTTTGGCTTTTGGTTTCCGAGCCCACCACCCCCGGGGTCCTGGCCCGGGCCCTCCTCACCTTGGGGGCGTGGAACGCCCTAAGGATGGACGGGGGTGGATCCGCCCAGCTCTGGGTCAAGGGGAGGCTACGGAACCCTTACCAGGGCTCTCCCAGGCCTGTGGTTAGCGCCTTGGCCCTCTACGCTCCTTGAAGGTGCCTCCCCCCACGGGAAGCGGGAAGTTAACCCCACATCCGGACTGCTTTGGGGAGAGTACCCCTGCAAAAAGGCTTTTCCAGGATTCCCACCCTGGCACGGCCAGGGTGGGGTGATGTTAGCTCACCCGCTCCACCCGGATGAGGTTGGTGGTCCCCCGCACCCCAAAGGGCACTCCCGCGGCGATCACCACCCTCTCCCCCACCTGGGCCAGCCCGCAGGCCTTGGCCTTCTCCAGGGCGATGCGCACCATGTCGTCGGTGTCCTGGGGGTCGGGGGCCAGATGGGGCAGAACACCCCAGACCAAGGCCAGCTGCCGCTCCACCTCGGGGTTCGGGGTGAGGGCCAGGATGGGCACTTTGGGCCGCGTGCGGGCAATGCGCCTGGCGGAGCTTCCCGTGGCGGTAAAGACCACAATGGCCTTGGCTTCCACCGCCTCCACGATGTCGTCCGCCGCCTGGGCGATGGCGTCCTGGGTGGTGGGGGTGGGAGCCGGGCGGAGGACGTTGAGCTTTTGCAAGAACTCGGGGGAGGACTCCACCACCCGGGCGATCCTGGCCATGGTGGCCACCGCCTCCACCGGGTAAGCCCCGGCAGCGGTTTCCGCGGAGAGCATCACCGCATCCGTGCCGTCGAAGATGGCGTTGGCCACATCCGAGGCCTCTGCCCGGGTGGGGCTTGGGTTCTGCACCATGGACTCCAGCATCTGGGTGGCGGTGATCACCGGCTTGCCGGCGGCGATGGCCCAGAGGATAAGGCGCTTTTGCATGATGGGCACCTCCTCCAGAGGCATCTCCACCCCCAGGTCCCCCCGGGCCACCATGATGCCGTCGGCCTCTTCCAGGATCTCCTCAAAGCGGTAGACGGCGGAAGGCTTCTCTATCTTGGCCATGAGCCGGGCCCGGGAACCATGCCGGGCCAGGTAGTGCCGGGCCAGGAGCAGGTCATCCCGGGTGCGCACGAAGGAAACCGCCACCCAGTCCACCCCGAGCTCCGCCCCCAGGGCCAGGTCCTGGATGTCCTTTTCCGAGAGAGCGGGGATGGAAAGATCCGAGCCAGGGACGTTGATCCCCTTACTGTCGGAAAGAATCCCACCCAGCTCCACCACGGTGTGGATCTCGTCCCCTTGGATCCTCTCCACCCGAAGGCGCAGGCGGCCGTCGTCCAAGAGGAGCACCTGACCGGGAGCCACGTCCTCGGGAAGCCCCTTGTAGGTGATGGAAACCCGGGTCTCGTCCCCCTCCACGGGAGCCCGGGTGAGGATAAAGGGCTGGCCCACCTTCAGCTCCACCCGGCCCTCCTTGAACCGGCCGATGCGGATCTTGGGGCCCTGGAGGTCCTGGAGGATGGCCAGGGTTTTGCCCAGTTCCTTCTCCACCTCCCGCACCCAGGCCACCCGTTTCCGGTGCTCCTCGTGGGTGCCGTGGCTAAAGTTCAGGCGAAAGACATCCGCCCCTGCCTCCGCCAGAGCCCGGATGGCTTCCTTGGAGTCCGAAGCGGGCCCCAGGGTGGCCACAATCTTGGTGCGCTTAAAAGGCCTCATACCCTAAAAAGCGCGCCGCACGCCCCAGCTCCTCCTCGATGCGCAGGAGCTGGTTGTACTTGGAAAGGCGATCCGAACGGGAGAGGGAACCCGTCTTGATCTGCCCGGCGTTCACCGCCACCGCTAGGTCGGCGATGAAGCTGTCCTCGGTTTCCCCGGAGCGGTGGCTGATCACCGCCCGGTAGCCGGAGCGCTGGGCCAGGCGGATGGCCTCGAGGGTCTCGGAAAGGGTGCCGATCTGGTTCACCTTCACCAGGATGGCGTTGGCCACACCTTGCTGGATCCCTTGGCGAAGCCTGTCCGGGTTGGTTACGAAAAGGTCATCCCCCACCAGCTGGACCCTGCCACCCAGGCGCTCGGTGAGAAGCCGCCAGCCTTCCCAGTCGTCCTCCGCCAGGCCGTCCTCAATGGAGCGGATGGGGTATTTGTCCACCCATGTGGCCCAGAACTCCACCATCTCCTCCGAGGAAAGCACCCGCCCTTCCCCTTCCAGGTGGTACTTCCCCTCCTGGTAAAGCTCGCTGGCCGCGGGATCCAGGGCCAGGGAAACCTCCTGCCCCGGGGTGTATCCCGCCCGCTCAATGGCCAAAAGAAGAAGCTCTATGGCCTCCTCGTTGCTCCTTAGGTCCGGAGCGAAGCCTCCCTCGTCCCCCACATTGGTGCTGTATCCCTTTTCCTTCAGCACCCCCTTCAGGGTGTGGAAGACCTCAGCCCCCACCCGCAAGGCCTCGGAAAAGCTTTCCACCCCCGCAGGCACCAGCATGAACTCCTGGAAATCCACCCGGTTGTCCGCGTGCTTTCCCCCGTTGATCACGTTCATAAGGGGAACCGGCAAAGTAACCGCCTGAACTCCCCCCAAATAACGGTATAAAGGCAGACCCAAAGCCTCCGCCGCCGCCCGGGCTGTGGCCAGGGAAACCGCCAGGATGGCGTTGGCCCCCAGGTTGGACTTGTTAGGAGTGCCGTCCAGCTCCAGCATGGCCCGGTCCACCCCCTCCTGGTCCAGGGCATCCCGGCCGATGAGCTCGGGGGCGATGCGTTCCAGGATGTGGGCCACCGCCCGGCGCACCCCCTTCCCCAGGTAACGCCTACCCCCATCCCGTAGCTCCAAGGCCTCATGGGTGCCGGTGGAGGCTCCGGAGGGCACCATGGCCCTGCCCCTGGCACCACCTTCCAGCTCCACCTCGGCCTCCACCGTGGGAAAGCCCCTAGAGTCTAAAACCTCCCTGGCTTTCACGTTCACGATCGTGGTCATGGACTCCTCCCCTAAGCGTTTCTGGAAGCGCTTCCCGCCCCTCGGAGCCAAGTTTACACCCGTAGGGGCACCACCACCGCCTGGTACCCCTCCGCCGCCTCCCCGGAGGAAGCCTCCCCTGGGCGCACCAGGCTAGGGCTGGTGGGCCCGGAAAGCAACAACACCGCCTGGCCGGAGAGAGGGGAAAGGGCCTCCAAGAGATAGCGGGCGTTGTAGGCCACCGCCAGGGGCAGGCCCTCGAGGTGCACGGGAACCTCCTCCTGCCCCTTGCCGTAGTCCCCCTCAGCGGAGAGCAATACCCGCCCCTCCTCAAAAAGAAGGTCCACCCTATGGTTTTGCCGGTCAGAAAGGACGCTCACCCGGCGCAGGGCCTCCCGGAAGGCCTCCACATCGAAGGCCGCCTTCAGGGGAAACTCCTTGGGGATCACCCGCTCATAGTCCGGGAACTCCCCTTCCATAAGCCGGACAGCCATGCGCAGCTGTCCCTTGCCGGTGGCGGCAGCGCCTTGCGAACCGCTGGTGGCGAGGCCTAGAACCCCCGGGCCCAGGGCCAGGGCCACCTCCCCCTCGCCCATACCCTTCAGAACCCTCACCATCTCGTCCACGCTTCGGGCAGGCACCACCACCTTCTTGGCAAAGGGTTGGGGCTTGGCAAGCCTGTAAAGGGCCAGGCGGTACCCGTCGGAGGCCACGGAGCGAAGCCCGCCCTCGGAAAACTCCAGCTGCACACCCCGGAAGATCGCCCGGTACTCTTCGTTGCTGGCCGCATAGCGCACGTGGGATAGCGCCTTAAGAAGCTCCTCCACCGGCAAAAGGGTCTGGAGGGGATAGGGCTCTGCGGGGCCTTCCAGGCTGGGAAAGAAAAGCTCCGGGTAGCCTTCGTCGGGGGCAAGGCTCAGCCGGGTGCTGAAGGAACCCGAAGAAAGGGAAAGCTCCGCACCGAAGTCCAGCTCCACCTGATCCCCGGGAAGGCTGCGCACCAGTTGGAAGAAAGGCTGGGCGGGAACCAGAAAACGCCCCTCTCCCTCCGTGGGAAGCTCCAGGCGCACTTCCAGATCCACCTCGCCATTGGTTCCGAACAACACCAGGGCATCTGGCGTAAGGGCTAGGCCCAAGTAGGTAAAAAGGGGGTTGGAGCTTCGCGTGGGAATGACCCGTTCCAGCAAGGCCACGTGTTCGGTTAGCAGGGTTTTTGGAACTTTCACCTTCACGGGGTTTGCCTCCTCTCTACTGTTCTTACTATGGGTTTCTTAAAGATCTTAAAGGATAGTAGTCGTAGTAATAGGGGCTGTGGATATGTGGATAAGGGGTAGAAAATGCTGTGTGGGAGCGAAAAGGGCTTGTGGAAAACCTTTGTGGATAACTGGCCTTGGGTTGTGGATAAGCTGTGGATAACTGGCCAGTTATCCACAGGCTCCGAAGGGGGGTTGGTTTTCCACAGTTTGTCCACAGGGTTATCCACAGGAAAATCGGGGTTATCCACAGGGTTATCCACAGGTTATCCACAGGGGTCATGTCAGGGCCTCTTTCAGGCTGCGAAGCAGCTTCTGCACCTCTCGGTCGCTTTCCGAAAGCTCCTGAACCTTTTGGATGGCATAGAGGACGGTGGTATGGTCCCGCCCTCCGAAGAGCTGGCCGATTTCCGGGAGGGAGGAGCGGGTGAGTTCCCGCACCAGGAACATGGCGATCTGGCGGGGTAAAACCACCTCCTTGCGCCGGCCACCTCCCACCAGGTCCTCCGGGCGCAGGGCGAAGTACTCCGCCACCTTGCGCACGATCTCGTGGGGATCCACCTCCACCTCCTTGGAGGCGAAGATGTCGGAAAGCGCCTTGGCGGCCACGGCGCGGGTGAGTTCCACCCCGTTTAGGGAAGCGTAGGCGATGGTGCGCATCAGAGCACCCTCCAGCTCGCGGATGTTGGAGGTCACCTGCCGGGCTATGTACTCCAGCACCTCCTCGCTGATCCTGAGACCCCGTTGCTCGGCGTTCATCTTGAGGATGGCGATGCGGGTTTCCAGGTCAGGGGGCTGGATGTCGGTGATGAGGCCCCATTCGAACCGGCTTCGTAAGCGGGCCTCGAGGGTCAGGATATCCTTGGGGGGCCGGTCGGAGGAGAGGATGATCTGCTTGTGGGCCTCGTAGAGGGCGTTGAAGGTGTGGAAGAACTCCTCCTGGGTGCGCTCCTTGCCGGCGATGAACTGGATGTCGTCCACCAAGAGAAGGTCCACGGAGCGGTACCGCTCGCGGAATTCCGTCATGCGGTCCTCGCGGATGGCGTTGATGAGCTCGTTGGTGAAGGTTTCCGTGGATACGTACTCGATCTTCAGGTGGGGGAAACGTTTGGCCACGGAGTGCCCCACGGCGTGCATGAGGTGGGTCTTGCCCAGGCCCACGCCCCCGTAGATGAAAAGGGGGTTGTAGGCGCGCCCCGGGGACTCGGCCACCGCCACCGCCGCCGCATGGGCCATGGAGTTGTTGGGCCCCACCACGAAGTTTTCAAAGGTGTACTTGGGGTTGAGGTTGGGCTTGGCTGCTTCGGAAGGGGCAGGGGTGTGGAAGATATCCTCCTGGACGGCCACGCTGGGGACCACCTTGAGCTCAAACCGGGGAGGCTGGGCTCCCAGGAGACCCAGGGCCTCCTGGATCAGCTCGGCGTAGTGGCGCTTGATCCAGTCCAGGGCGAAGGAGGTGGGCACCGCCAGCTGGAGTACCCCATCCTGGATGCCCAAGGGGCGGATGCGCTCGAACCAGGTGTGGAACTCCACCTCGGTGATGTTGCGGCGGATGTGCTCCAGGATGTGTTGCCAGACGGCCTCGTGGGTCAAGGCTACCCCCCCGCGTTTCCGGAGGAACATTCTACGCCAAGGCCTTGGGTAAAGTGGAGGGTGGGATGCGTTACGACGTGGTGGTGGTGGGAGGTGGGCATGCAGGGCTGGAGGCGGCCTGGGCGGCCGCGGCCCTCGGAGTGCGGGTGGCCCTGGTCACCATCAACCCCGAGCGCATAGGCATGATGCCCTGCAACCCGGCGGTGGGCGGACCCGGCAAAAGCCAGCTGGTGGCGGAGCTCACCGCCCTGGGGGGGCTTATGGGCCGGGCGGCGGACGCCACCGCCATCCACACCCGGGTGCTGAACCGCTCCAAGGGACCGGCGGTGCAAAGCTTGAGGGTCCAGGTGGACCGGGATCTCTACGCCCTTAAGGCCCAGGAAATCCTGGCGGAGAGGCCGGTCGAGGTGATCCGGGGGGAGGTGGCGAGCCTCTTTGTGGAGGGGGGAAGACTTCTTGGGGTGCGCACCGTGGATGGCCGGGAGATTCCCGCCAAGGCGGTGGTGGTGGCGGGGGGAACCTTCCTGGGGGGGGTGGTCTGGTACGGAAGGCGTTCCCGGCCAGCGGGACGGCAGGGGGAGCCGCCGGCCCGGTTCCTTTCCCGTAGCCTCGAGGCCGTCGGCCACACCCTGCGCCGGTTCAAGACGGGGACCCCACCCCGGATCCGGGCGGATTCCGTGGACTTCTCGGAGCTCTTGGTGGTGCCCCCGGAGGTACCCCCGGGAAGCTTCACGGGAAGCCCGGGACCCCATGCGGCCAAGCTTCCCACGTGGCAGACCCGGACCACATCCCGCACCCACCGCCTGATCCTGGAGAACCTGCACCTGTCTCCCCTTTATGCCGGGGATATCGTGGGCATCGGTCCCCGCTACTGCCCCTCCATTGAGGATAAGGTGGTGCGCTTTTCCGACAAGGATAGCCACCTTCTCTTCGTGGAGCCCGACGGGCTTGCCACCAGCGAGGTGTACCTGCAGGGGTTCTCCTCCAGCCTGCCGCCGGAGCTCCAGGAGGAGATGGTGAAAAGCCTGCCGGGGTTTGGGCGGGCGGTGATCCAGCGCTACGCTTACGCGGTGGAGTACGACAGCCTGGATCCCACGGAGCTTACCCGGGGGCTCCGGTCCCGCTTCCTCCCTGGGTTGTTCGCTGCCGGGCAGGTGAACGGCACCTCGGGGTACGAGGAGGCCGCGGCCCAGGGCCTCCTGGCGGGGCTGAACGCTGCCCGGTATGCCCTGGGCCTCTCAGAGGTGCATCTCCCCCGGGAAAGCGGCTACATCGGGGTGATGGTGGACGACCTGGTGGGCCGGGGTACGGACGAGCCCTACCGGATGATGACCTCGAGGGTGGAGCTCCGCCTCCTCTGCCGGGCGGACAATGCGGACGAGCGCCTGGTGCCCTTGGCGGTGGAGTGGGGCCTTAGGCCCAGGGAGGATCTGGAAGCGATGAGGGAAAAGTACCGCCGGGTGGAGGCGGAGCTAAGGCGCCTCGAGGCCTTGCGGGTGGATGGGGTGAGCGGCTTGGTGTGGCTGAGGCGTCCGGAAAACACCTACGGGGCCTTGGCGGAACGCTTTCCCCCACCTGTTCCTTTGAGCCCCGAAGAAGCCTACCAGGTGGAGGTGCGGGCCAAGTACGCGGGGTACATCGAGCGGCAGGAGCAGCTGCGGGAAAAGCTGAGGGACCTGGAGGGCTTTCGCATACCCGAGGGTTTGGAGTTCCCCCGGGTCCCGGGCCTTTCCCGGGAGGCCGTGGAAAAGCTTTCCCGGGTGAGGCCCCGGACCGTGGCGGAGGCTGCCCGGGTCCCTGGGATACGGGACTCGGACCTCACGGCCCTGCTGGTGCACCTCAGGGTGCTTTCCCGGTGAGAGGGGGATGTTTCCCGTGAAACATTGGGGGTGGGGGTGGGTCTAAGCCCAAAGGGCGTTCAGCTTCTTCTGGAGGGTGGAAAGGCCTTGGGGCTGGACCTCGAGGCCCACCTTTCCACCTTCTCCCGCCTTTACGACCTCCTCATGGAGGCCAACCGGCGCACCAACCTCACGGCCTTGCGCACGGAGGAGGAGGTGGTGGTCAAACATTTCCTGGACTCCCTCACCCTCCTTACCTTGCCCCTCTTCCAGGGGCCATGGCGGGTGCTGGACCTGGGCACGGGGGCGGGGTTTCCCGGGCTTCCCCTGAAGATCGTGCGCCCGGAGCTGGAGGTCACCCTCCTGGACGCCACCAAGAAGAAGGTGGCCTTCGTGGCCCAGGCGGTGGAGGCCCTTGGGCTGAAGGGGGCCTACCCCCTCTGGGGCCGGGCGGAGGAGCTGGCCCATATGCCCGAGCACCGGGAGGCCTACCACCGGGTGGTGGCCCGGGCGGTGGCTTCTCTTTGCGTCTTGGTGGAGCTGGGCCTGCCCTTCGTGGCCCTGGGAGGGTATATGCTGGCCCAGAAGGGTCCGAGGGTGGTGGAGGAGGTGGCCCCCTTGCCCAGGGCCCTAGCCCTCCTGGGAGGCGGTTTGGTTACCGTCCACTCCTTGGTTCTTCCCGTGGCCCAGGAGGAACGGAACCTGGTGGTGGTGCCCAAGGAGGCCTCTACCCCGGCCAGGTATCCCCGGCGACCGGGGGTGCCCGAGAGAAATCCTTTATGCTAGGGTCCAAGGTGTTGCGGCGGATCGCCCTGGTGAACCAGAAGGGGGGGGTGGGCAAGACCACCACCGCCATCAATCTGGCCGCCTACCTGGCCCGCATGGGGAAGAAAGTCCTCTTGGTGGACCTGGACCCCCAGATGAACGCCACCAGCGGCCTTGGGCTCCGGCCCGAGCGCGGGGTGTACCAGGTGTTGCAGGGGGAACCCCTGGAGGCCTTGGTGCAGCCCGTGGACGGTTTCCATTTGTTGCCGGCCACCCCGGAGCTGGTGGGGGCCACGGTGGAGCTTCTGGAAAAGCCCCTGGCCCTAGGGGAGGCCTTACGGGACGAGGGGTACGATATCACCCTCTTGGACGTGCCCCCCAGCCTCTCCGCCCTCACCCTGAGCGCCCTGGCGGCGGCGCACGGGGTGGTGGTCCCGGTGCAGGCGGAGTACTACGCCCTGGAGGGGGTGGCGGGGTTGCTCTCCACCCTGGACGAGGTGCGCACCCGGCTGAACCCGTGCCTTAGGCTTCTCGGCATCCTCATCACCATGTACGACGGCCGGACCCTTTTGTCCCAGCAGGTGGAGGCCCAGCTTCGGGCCCACTTCGGGGAGAAGGTGTTCTGGACGGTGGTGCCCCGGAACGTGCGGCTGGCAGAGGCCCCGAGCTTTGGCAGGACCATTGCCCAGCATGCCCCCACCTCGCCGGGGGCCCACGCCTACCGCCGTCTGGCCGAGGAGGTGATCGCCCGTGTCCAAGAAGGCTAGCGGTTTAGGGAGGGGCCTCGAGGCCCTCCTGCCCAAGGGCGGCGGAGGGGTGGTCCGGCTTCCCCTGTCCGCCATCCGGCCCAACCCCCACCAGCCTCGCCGGAGGTTCTCCCAGGAGGGTCTGGAGGAGCTTGCGGCTTCCATTCGGGAGAAAGGCCTGCTTCAACCCCTGGTGGTGCGTCCCAAGGGGGAGGGATACGAATTGGTGGCCGGGGAGAGGCGCCTTAGGGCCGCGGAGATGGCGGGCCTGAAGGAGATTCCCGTCATCATCCGCGACCTCACGGACCAGGAGGCCATGGAGGTGGCCCTGGTGGAGAACCTCCAGCGGGAGGACCTCACCCCGTTGGAGGAGGCCCGGGGTTACCAGGCCCTCTTGGGTCTGGGCCTCACCCAGGAGGAGGTGGCCAAGCGGGTGGGTAAGGCCCGCTCCACGGTGGCCAACGCCCTGAGGCTTTTGCAGCTTCCCGAGGAGGTTTTGGAGGTCTTGGAACAGGGGCTCATCAGCGCAGGCCACGCCCGGGCCCTTTTGATGCTGGAGCCTGAGGACCGGCTTTGGGGCCTGAGGGAGATCCTGGAAAAAGGGCTTTCCGTACGCCAGGCGGAGGCCTTGCGGGAGCGTTTGGTGCGGGAACGGGAGCGCAAAACCCAGGAACCCTCTCCCCTTTCCCTGGAGCTTTCCCGGCACCTGGGCCTGCCGGTGAGGGTGGTGGGGGGAAGGCGGGGGAAGGTGGTCATCCACTACCGCTCCCTGGAGGAGCTGGAGGCCCTTTTAGAGCGGCTGGGTTACCAGGCGTAGCCAAAGAGGACCCGTACCGCGCCGTTTTGGTCGGTGCGGTAGACCCTTACCCCATGCTGGTCCAGGCGCTCCAAGACCTCGGGGTGGGGGTGGCCATGGGGGTTCCTTCCCACGCCTATCAAGGCCACCTGGGGTCGGGTGCGTTCCAGGAGGTCCTCGTCCGTGCCCGTGCGGGAGCCGTGGTGGCTAACCTTAACCACCGCCACCTGCGGGGGAGTGAGCCTTTCCTCCACCTCCCCGGGCACGTCTGCCAGGAGAAGGGCTTTGGGCCCGACGAAGTCCAGGAGGAGGACCAGACCGCCTTGGTTGTCGTCTGCTTGCGGGCCAGGAGGCCAGAGGACCTCGAGGCTCCCTTTGCCCACGCGAAGGCGGGTGCCGGTTCCGGGGAAGAGGATGGGCACTTTCCGGCTTTGCAGGGCCTGGACCAGGGGGTGCTCCTTTGGGAAGGCGGGGGAGAGGAGGGCGAGGCCGATGGGAACCTCCTCGGCCACCTTGAGGAGGCCTCCGTGGTGGTCGGCATCGGGGTGGGTGGCCACCAGGACCTCGAGGGCCTCCACCCCCAGGGCCCTTAGGGCCCGCACCACCTTTTCCCCCTGCTCGGGCCGGCCCCCGTCCACCAGCACCTCGGCCCCACCCAGCCGGGCCAGCAGGGCATCCCCCTGGCCCACGTCCAGGGCAAAGAGGTCCAGGGGCTTGGGCCAGGAGGCGAGGAGGCTGACCAGAAGGGGAAGGCTGGCAAGGAGGAGGGCTTTCCGCCAGAGGAGAAGCTGGTGCAGAGCCAGGGCCAAGGGGAAAAGCCCAAGGTAGTAGAGGGCGAAGCCCAAAGGGGAGATTTCCCCCCAGCTTAAGAGTGGGCCACGGCTTGCGGCCTGGGCCAGGAGAAGGAGGGCCCGGGCCATGGGCTCCAGAAGGGGTGCCGGAAGACCCCCAAGGAACAGCTTGAGGAATCCCAGGGGTACCAGGAGGGAGGCCAGGGGCAGGGCCAGGAGGTTGCTGAGGGGGGAGAGGAGGGGTAGGAAGCCGAAGCGGTCAAGGAGAAGGGGAACCAGGGGGACCTGGGCGGCCAGGCTGGTGAGAAGGGCTCCTCTTAGGTACCCCCATGCTCCCTGGGGTCGGGGGAGGGCGGGCAGGAGGAGGGCGATCCCCGCAACCGCCAGGTAGGAGAGCTGGAGGGAAAGGCTTAGCAGGCTTGCGGGCCACCACAGGAGCTGAAGAAAGAGGGCGAGGCCCAGGGCCTGGAGCACCCCGGCGGCTCCAAGGCCGAGGAAGAGGCCCAGGAGGGATAACCCGGCCATGAGGCTGGCCCGCACCAAGGAGGGGCTTGGCCCCGCCAGCCAGAGGTAAAAGGGTAGAGCCAGGAGGGCCAGGAGGTAGCGCCATCGGCCCAAAGGGGTGAGAAGGAAAACCAGGCTTGCCACCAGAAAGCCCACGTGGAGGCCCGAGAGGGCCAGGAGATGGGCGAGCCCCGCCTTTTGGAACTGGGCGTAGGTATCCTCGAGTTCCCTTTTGTCCCCCAGGACCAGCCCCTCCAGTACCTCGAGGGCAAGGGGCGAGAGTCCCTGCGCCAGGCGGGCACGGAAGGGAGCCCGGGGGTCGGGAAGCGGGGCCAGGGGTTCCGCCCGTTCCACGTGAAACACCCCTCTTATCCCCCGGGAGAGGAGCCAGGTGCGCTGGTCAAAGCCCCCGGGGTTGCGCTTGCCCTGGGGTGGAGCCAGGTACCCCCTCAGCCGGTAGCGGCCATCCTCCAGGCCCGGGTAGTGCTGCACCCAGAGCCTGTGCCCCTGCCAGAGGATGGTGCCTTGGTGGAGGGTGAAGACACCCTCGAGGCGGGTGCCGTAAGGGGGTTCCGGTACGGGGAAGAGGAGGCCCCGGAGGAGGACAAAAACGAGCCCAAGGGCGAAGGGAAGCCGGAGGAAGGGGAGGAGTAAGGGCGCCAGGAGAAGGACCCAGGGATGGAAAAGCCCCCAGGCTCCCAGGAGCCCGCCTAGACCCAGGCCTACCCCTGGACCCCAGGTGGAGAGGGGAGGCTTGGGGAAGAATGCCCTAGGGCCGGACATAGGGCCTGAGCCGTTCCAGGGTGGCGGGGCCGATGCCCTTGACCCTCAGGAGGTCCTCCACCCTGGCGTAGGGTCTTCCCGCCACGATCCTCTGGGCCAGCACGGGGCCGACCCCAGGGAGGCTCATGAGCTCCTCGAGGCTGGCTTGGTTCAAGCTAATGGGCTCAGGGGCTGGGGGCTCAAAGCTGGCCTCCGCCAGGGTTTCCACCCACACCGGCTGGGGTTTCGGGACCAGCTTGGGCCAGAGGCTGGAAAGACCCAGGAGGGCTACCGCGAGGAGGTAGAGGAGGACCACTCCGTCAAGGCCAGACCAAGCCCGCCTAGGAGAACCCCGGCCAGGACCCAAGGATCCACCCCGGGGTTCAGGGCCACGAAGGCCACGGTGTAGGCCAGGGTGAGGAGGGAGAGGACCTTTAAGGGGAGGGCCAAAGGGTTTCTCCCTCCCTGGGCCTTGGGCGTGGGGGCTGGGGGAGGGGACTCCGGCTCCGGGGCTAGTTCCACCGAATCCCGCTTGGGAGGGAGTTCCTCTTCCCACACCGGGGCCTTCGGGGGGCTCGGGAGGAGGGGGGGTGGGGGGGAGGGGGTTTCCTGGGTCAGGGGGAGCCTTGGGGGGCGGGGGCGGGAGCCGAGGTGGCCTTGCGGGCCCGGGCCACGTGAGGTTTCAACCCTTCCAGAAAGACCTTGAGCTCCTCCAGGGGGAAGGCCTTCAGGGGGAGGACCAGGGAATCCTCCTCCCCTTGCACCAGGAGGGTGCCGGCCTCTCCCTTGCCCACCCGGCGGATCCTGGCCAGCTCCAGGCGCTTTACCCCGGCGTCGTCCACGAAGACCAGGTGGGCCTCGGTGACGGCCAGAAAGCCACCCGGCCCTTCCAGCTTGACCAGGGCTTCCTCGCCCAGGCGGGAAAACGCCGCTTCATACTTGCTCATGGCCCCATTGTATACTTCCCCTCGTGCCCTTGCGCTTGGGACACCGCGGCGCCCCTCGCCTGGCGGAAGGCGAGGCCCAGGTCTATGTGGAAAATACCCTGGAGGCATTCCGCCAGGCCTTGGAGGCTGGGCTGGATGGATTTGAGCTGGACGTGCACCTCACGCGGGATGGGGTCTTGGTGGTGCACCATGACTTCACCCTGGGAGGCGTCCCTATTAGCGGGGTTTCCTCTAGGGAGCTCCCGGCTTATGTGCCCACCCTCGAGGAGGTGCTGAGGACCTTCCCCGAAGCCTGGATCAACGTGGAGCTGAAAAGCCTTCCCCCGGAAACCGACGGCCGGGAGGAGGCCTTGGCCAGGCTCCTGGCCCGTTACCCCTCGGATAGGATCTGGGTGAGCTCCTTTGATCCCTTGGCCCTGGTGCGCCTTAAACGGCTTGGGGTGGGGCCCCTGGGCCTTCTTTATGAACACGAGGAGGCGGAGGCCCTGGCCCCCTGCCTGGGGGTGGAATGGGTGCATCCCGAGGCCTCTTTGCTCAGCGAGGCCAAGGTGAGGGAGCTAAGGACCCGCTACCGGGTACTGGTCTGGACGGTGAACCGCCGCCAGCAAGCCCAGGAACTGGCCGCCTGGGGGGTGGATGCCCTGGTCACCGATTTCCCGGGGGTCCTCGTATAATGGGGGGGCTATGGCGAACCTGAAGAGCCTTCCCGTGGGTAAGGGTGCCCCCGAGGTGGTGAACATGGTCATCGAGGTGCCCAGGGGTTCCGGCAACAAGTACGAGTACGATCCGGAGCTTGGGGTTATCAAGCTGGACCGGGTCCTTCCCGGAGCCCAGTTCTATCCCGGGGACTACGGGTTCATTCCCTCCACCCTGGCCGAGGATGGGGATCCCCTGGACGGCCTGGTTCTCTCCACCTACCCCCTTTTGCCCGGCGTGGTGGTGGAGGTGCGGGTGGTGGGCCTTCTGCTCATGGAGGACGAGAAGGGCGGGGACGCCAAGGTCATCGGGGTGGTGGCGGAGGACCAGCGCCTGGACCACATTCAGGACATTGGCGATGTGCCCGAGGGGGTTAAGCAGGAGATCCAGCACTTCTTTGAAACCTACAAGGCCCTCGAGGCCAAGAAGGGCAAGTGGGTGAAGGTCACGGGCTGGCGGGACCGGCAGGCGGCCCTGGAGGAGGTAAGGGCCTGCATCGCCCGCTACGGGGCCCGTTGAGGCCAATCCTCTGGGAAAGGACGGGGCCTGGCCGAGGGGCTAGGCCCTTTTTAAGCGGCTTACAATGGGGTTGGAGGAGGCTTATGGTCTGCCCGGCATGCGGGGAAACCCTGGAGCTGGAGGGGTACAAGGCGGGGGACCTCCTGGACTGCGAGGCCTGCGGGGCGGTCTTGCGCCTGCTTTCCGACGGCACCCTGGAGCTGGTGGAGGCCCCCCCCGAGGAGGAAGGAGAGGCCCTTTGGGGGCTTACCGCCTATGGGGAAGGGGAGGAGGCGGTTCTGGTTTTTTCCGACGGCACCTTGGAGGAGGAGGTGCGAACCCTCAAGGCCGACCTCCTGGAAGCCCTTCGCCGCCTGGAGGAGGGGGTGGGGGAGGAACCCCCCAAGGAGGCCGAGGACGAACCCAATCTGGAGCCCGATTACCTGACGGCCCATGTGGAAACCGACCAGGGCCCCATGGCCCTGCGCCGCATCCTTTTCCCGGGAAGCCCGGACCTTTTGGAGTTCACCCTGCCCTCGGGCTCGGTGTACCAGTTCACCTTCCGCGAGGTCCAGGAGCTTCTCAAGCCCATCCTCCTCTAAGGTGCGCCTGGTCCTGGTACCCACCCCCATCGGCAACCTGGAGGACATCACCCTAAGGGCCCTGAGGGTGCTCAAGGAGGTGGAGGTGGTGGCCTGTGAAGACACCCGGCGTACCGGGCTTCTCCTCCGCCACTACGGCATCCCTACCCCCACCCTGCGCTTGGACCAGCACACGATGGGAAAGGCCAGGGAACTCCTTTCCCCTTACGCTTACGTGGCCTACGCCACGGACGCCGGCACCCCGGGCATCTCCGATCCCGGGGCGGATCTGGTGCGGCTGGCGTTAGAATGGGGCTGGCGGGTGGAAGCGCTTCCGGGTCCCACCGCCCTCATCCCCGCCCTGGTGGCCTCGGGCCTGCCCACCCACCGCTTCACCTTTGAGGGGTTTCTGCCCAAGGGGGGCAAGGAGCGCAAGGAACGGCTTTGGGCCCTGGCCCGGGAAGGGAGGACCGCGGTGCTGTACGAAAGCCCCCATCGCCTGCAAAAAACCCTGGAGGACCTCATGGGGGTCTACGGCCCCGGGCATCCCGTGGCCGTGGCCCGGGAGATCAGCAAGGTGCACGAGGAGATCTTCCGGGGGACCCTGGAGGAGGCCTGGAGGCACTTTCAAAACTCAAGGGGCGAGTTCGTTTTGGTGCTGGGACCCAAGGAGGCGCCACCCGTGGAGGCCAACCAGCTCTTGGAGGAGCTAAAAGCCCAGGGCCTTAAGGGTAAGGCCCTTTTCCGGGCCCTTCTGCAGAGGGGGGTTCCCAGGAACGAGGCCTATCGCCTGGCTTTGGAAGGGGAGAAGAAGCCCTTTGAGGAGGGAGAATGAAGCGCATAGGGGTGTTTACTTCCGGCGGCGACGCCCCGGGGATGAATGCGGCCATCAGGGCGGTGGTGCGCCAGGCCTATGCCTTGGGCCTCGAGGTGATCGGCATCCGCCGCGGCTATGCGGGCATGATCCTGGGGGAGATGGTGCCCTTGGGGGTGCGGGATGTGGCCAACATCCTTCAGCGGGGGGGAACCGTCCTCCTCACCGCAAGAAGCCAGGAGTTCCTCACGGAAGAGGGCCGGGCCAAGGCGGCGGAGAAGCTCAAAGCGGCGGGCATCGAGGGCCTGGTGGCCATCGGAGGGGACGGTACCTTTCGCGGGGCCATGCGGCTTTTGGAGGAGCATAAGGTCCCCGTGGTGGGGGTGCCCGGCACCATCGACAACGACCTTTACGGCACCGATTACACCATTGGCTTTGACACCGCGGTGAACACGGCCCTCGAGGCCATAGACCGCATCCGGGACACCGCAGCCAGCCACGAGCGGGTCTTCTTCATCGAGGTCATGGGGCGGGACTCCGGGTTCATCGCTTTGGATGTGGGGCTGGCTGGGGGGGGCGAGGTGATCGCCGTGCCCGAGGAACCCGTGGACCCCAGGGCCATCGCCGAGGGGCTTCTGGAATCCCTGCGCCGGGGTAAGTCCAGCTCCATCGTGGTGGTGGCGGAAGGGGCCTATCCCGGGGGGGCGGCGGGGCTTCTCGCCGCCATAAGGGAGCACGTGCCGGTGGAGGCCCGGGTTACGGTCCTTGGCCATATCCAGCGGGGGGGAAGCCCCACCGCCAAGGACCGCATCCTGGCGAGCCGCTTGGGGGCGGCAGCGGTGGAGGCCCTGGCTGGGGGGACCAGCGGGGTCATGGGTGGGGGAGGTGGAGGGGGAGGTGGAGCTCACCCCCCTCAAGGAGGCGGTGGAGCGTAAGAAGGACATCAACCGCTCCCTTCTGGCCCTGTCGCGGATTCTGGCCCTCTAGATAGCCTTGCGGCTGACCTAGATAGCCTTGCGGCTGACCTAGATAGCCTTGCGGCTGACCTAGATAGCCTTACGGCCGATCTAGGCCCAGGGCCCGCCTGAGCCATGGGGAGGTCCAGGCCAGGCGGAAGGCTTCCCGGGTGAAGGGGCTCTGGCTCACCCCGTCGTAGACCGGGGTGGGAAGGTTCAGGGAGGGGTAGCGGAGGCTCCCGGCGGCGGTTTTTTCCCAGGGATAGCCGGTCCAGATGGCCAGGGCCACGAAGAGGCCCAAAAGGAACCCTCCCAGGGAGCCCAGGAGGACCTCGAGGCCCTGGGAAAGGGAGGGAAGGGGGAGGCTTTTGGCCAGAAGCCCCAGGAGAAGCCCGAGGCCAAGACCCCACCAGGGGCCGGCAAACCCCACCTGGGCCAGGAGGAGGTAGAGCACCACCCCAAGCCCGGCGAAGGCCCCCTGGAGGCCGCTCCGGTAGCCCCAGGCCAGGGCCACGGCCAAGCCTAGCAGGGCCAGGAGATCCACCCAGGTGAGCATGGCCTCAGTTTACCGCCTAGCCCCGGATATCCCAGCCCCGGCTTCTTAAAGCCGTCAGGAGGCGGGCCATGGCCTCCTCCACCTCCTCGTCCTTGAGGGTGCGCTCGGGGTGGCGGAAGCGCAGGTGGAAGGCCAGGCTCTTCTCCCCAACCCTAAGGGGTGGGCCCTGGTAGAGGTCAAATAGCCGTAGGCTTTCCAGGTAGGGTCCAGCTGCCTGGCGAAGGAGGGCCTCCACCTCCCCGTAGGGCGTGGCCTCGGGAACCACCACTGCCAGGTCCCTGAGGGCTAAGGGGTAGCGGGAGGGGTCCTGGAAGCGGAAGGGTTTCTCGGGAAGGGGGAGGTGAAGCTCAAAGATATAGACCGGGGGAAGCTCGAGGGCCTTGAGGATCTCCGGGTGCACCTGGCCCAGGAATCCCTTTTCCTCCCCGGCCACCCTTACCTTCCCCGAAACGCCGGGATGGAGGAAGGGGTAGGGATGGGCCTCCACCCTCAGGTCCAGGCCCAGCCGGTTCAAAAAGGCCTCCAGAAGCCCCTTGAGGAGGGGGTAGCCGGAAAGCTTCTCCCCATGGGGAAGCCCCAGGCCTTCCCCGAAGAGGAGGCCTGCCAGATGGGTTTCCTCCCTCACCCAAGCCCCCTCTTTCCCGAAGACCCTGCCCACCTCGAAGAGGAGGGCTCTTTCCGGGCGGTCCAGGGCCAGGTTTTCCTTGAGGAGCCTGAGGAGGCCGGGGAAGAGGTGGGTCCTCAGGGCGGCCTTTTCGGGACTCAAGGGATTTTTGAGGCGCCAGGGGGGCGGGGGCAGGCGAAAGAGGGAAGCCTCCTCGGGGTCCATGAAGCTATAGGTGTAAACCTCCTGGAAGCCAAGGCCCGAAAGGAGTTCCCGCAGGCGGCGCTCCCTTTGGTAGGGCCTCTCCACCCCCCGGTTGTCGGGGGCGGGGAAGAAGGCAGGAAGGTCCAGGGGAATGCTTTCGTAACCCTGGATTCGGGCGATTTCCTCCACCAGGTCCTCTTCCAGCTCGAGGTCCAGGCGGCGGCTGGGGGGTGTGACCCGGTAAGGACCCTCCCCCTCTACCCGGCAGCCCAGGCGCCTTAGGATGGCAAGCTGTACTTCTTCCGGGTACTGGGTACCGAGGAGTTGGTTGGCGTACGCAGGGCGGAAGGGAATGGGCCTTTGTGCCTGGGGGGTTCCTTCCTCCAGGATGGTCTCCGCCACCCGGGCCCCTGCCAGGGTCTGGAGGAGGCTTAGGGCCCTTTGGGCTGCGGGTACCTGGCCCAAGGGGTCCACCCCTCGCTCGAAGCGGTAGCTGGCCTCGGTGCGGAGGCCATGCCGCCTGGCGGTTTTGCGGATGGAAACGGGGTCAAACTGGGCCACCTCCAGGGCGATGGCCCGGGTGTCCTCCTGCACCTCGCTTTCAGCGCCCCCCATGACCCCGGCGAGGCCGATGGGGAAACTTTCCTCCCCCCTGTACCCAGCGATCACCAGGTCCTCGAGGTGGAGTTCCCTTTCCACGCCATCCAGGGTGACCAGCTTTTCCCCGGGCTTGGCCCGGCGCACCAGGATACCCTCCCCCACGAAGCGGAGGTCAAAGGCGTGCATGGGCTGGGCCCGTTCCAGCATCACGTAGTTGGTGATGTCCACCACGTTGCTTATGGGCCTCATCCCGCAGGCGAAAAGGATGCGTTGGAGCCAAAGGGGGCTCGGCCCCACCTGGAGGCCAAAGGCGTAGGAAAGGGTGAAGTGAAGGGCCCCGCGAGGGTCTTCCACCCTGAGGCCAAAGGGTAGGGGCACCTTCTCCGTTTCCAGCCGCACCTCGGGCAGAATCAGGCTGTAGCCCAGGGCGTGGAGATCAAAGGCCAGGCCCAGGATCCCCAGGGCATCCGGGCGGTTGGGGGTGACCTCGATGTCCAGCACCTCCTCCTCCGGCCAGGCCTCGGCTAGGGGGGTGCCGGGAGGAAGGGTATCGGGGGGGAACTCCAGAAGCCCACCGCCGTATTCCCCTACCCCGAGTTCCTTGGGCGAAAGGGCCATGCCGTGGGAGACCACCCCCTGGATGGTTCTTTCCCCGATGGCCAGCCCTCTTACCTCCGTGCCGGGAAGGGCCAGGGCCACCCCGATGCCCGCCCGGGCGTTTCCCGCCCCCGAGACCACCTCCACCACCTTTCCCGCATCCAGGACCAGGCGCTTCAGGCTGGTGCTGGAGATGGGGTGGGCCTCGAGGACCCGGGCGAAGACCACGCCGCCGGGTATCTGGAAGATCCTTTCCATGCGGTCGGTTTCAAAGCCGAGGCTGGCGAGCCGCTCCTCCAGAACCTCGGGGCTTTCCAACTCGGGCACGTAGCTTTTTAGCCAGGAAAAAGGCACCCTCATAGAATCCCCCGGAACTGCTCCAGGAACTTAAGCCTTCCCCCGAAGAAGTAGCGGATGTCGGGGATGTTGTAGCGGAGCATGGCCAGGCGTTCGATTCCGAGCCCAAAGGCGAAGCCTGTGACCCCCTGGTAAGCGGGGGGAAGGCCCAGGGCTTTTCGGTACTCCTCCACCGCCTGGAAGACCTTGGGGTGGACCATCCCGGCCCCTCCCAGCTCCAGCCATTTCCTTCCCTCCGGCCACCAGATGGCGAACTGGGCCCCGGGTTCCACGAAGGGAAAGTACACGGGCTGGAAGCGCACCCGGGATTCCGGGCCGTAAAGGGCCTGGGCCAGCTCGTAGATGGCTCCCTTCAGGTGGGCCATGGTGATCCCTTCCCCCACCACCAGGCCTTCCAGCTGGTGGAAGACCGCCTCGTGGGTGGCGTCCGTCTGCTCAAAGCGGAAAACCCGCCCCGGCACCACGATGCGGAAGGGAGGGGTGTGGGCCACCATGTAGCGCACCTGCATGGGGGAGGTGTGGGTGCGAAGAAGGAGCCTGCCCCTCACCTCTTCTCCCAAGGGGCCAGGAAGGCTATGCTCCTCCCCTTCCAGCCAGAAGGTGTCCCACATGTCCCGGGCCGGGTGGTGCTCGGGGATGTTCAGGGCGTCAAAGTTGAAGAACTCGCTTTCCACCTCGGGGCCTTCCACCGCCT
This sequence comes from Thermus sp. NMX2.A1, assembly GCF_000511705.1. Taxonomy (NCBI): domain Bacteria; kingdom Thermotogati; phylum Deinococcota; class Deinococci; order Thermales; family Thermaceae; genus Thermus; species Thermus sp. NMX2.A1. The sequence continues at coordinate 13,108 of NZ_ATNI01000081.1, read as the reverse complement.
GGTAGCCCAGGGAGCGGAAGATCTCCACCAGCTCCCGCTCCATGAGGGTGATGGGGTGGAGTCCCCCGGTGAAAACCTCCACCCCTGGTAGGGAAACATCCTGGCGCTCCCTTTCCAGGGCCCTTCTCAGCTCCTCTTCCACCAGGGCTTTTTCCCGCTCCTCCAGGGCCCGTTCGATGGCCTCCTTGAGGGCGTTTAGGGCCTGGCCCTTCGCTTTCCTTTCCTCGAGGGGAAGGCTGGCAAGGGCCTTCATCTCCTGGGTGAGGAGGCCCTTTTTGCCCAGGTAGCGGGCCTTCAGGGTTTTTAAGGCCTCGAGGTCCCGGGCTTCCCGGATGGCGGCTAGGGCTTCTTGCTCGAGCTCCCGCATCCTTTAGAGAATACCTTGCCCCGTCCCGGGCGTGGGGAGGGTGGGGCAAGGAGATGGCGGCACCCCCTTACGCTCCTTCCCCGGACAGGTCGAGGACTCCGTTTCCACTCGCTTACTAACTAAAGCGCCTCGGCGAGCTTCCGGAAGGCCTCTGGAGGCTCCGGGGCCCTGCCCCCATCCGCCCAGGAGAAGCGAAGGTCCTTGAGAGGACCCTCCCCCACCCCCATCCCCTGGGGGAAGAGGGGCCGCAGGTCCAGGGGTCTGGCCTCCTCCCCGCCGAAGGCCTCTTGGAAGCGGGCCACCTCCTTCTCGTGGCCGAAGTGAAAGGCGTAAAGCCACCACCTCCCTTCCTCCAGGAGGGCAAAGAGGAAGCGGGGATGGGGAGTAAGCTCGGGAAATTCTCCGGTGAAGGGCCTCTTTAGAAAGACGGAGGCCTGCCCCGGCCTCAGGCGGAAGACCACCTCGAGGACCTTTCCCAACAGGCCAAAACTCCCCACAAAGGGCCGCACCAGGTCGTAGCCTTGCACGTTCTTCACCACCACCCCCCCGGCCCGCACCACCCTTCCCTTGGGGGTCTTAAAGGTCAGGCCCAGGACCTCTGCCGGAAAGAAAAAGGTCTGGCCAAAGCCCCCCCGTTCCAAAAGCCCCCCCACCCCGCCAGGGAGCTCCACCGGGGGGAAAGGGGGATAGAGCCGGGTGCCGGAAAGCCTTTCGTACACGGAAAGAAGCCCGGCCTCCCCAGGGGCTACCAGGTACTGGTCGGCGGCATGGAGCTCCATGGGGTTATGGTAGCGCGGGTAGGAGGGTTCCGGGACCAAAGAGCCTACCTGACGGGGGCCAGGAGGAGGTTGAGAAGGGCCAGGGCCACGCCCACCGCCACCGCCAGGGGGAAGCTATGAAGGAAGAAGGGATAAAGAAGCCCGGCCAGGGTGCCCCCCAGGTAAAAGGCGGCCACGTAGGTGCCGCTTACCCCCGCTCCCCTTCTTCCTGCAGCTCCTGAGGCCAGGCTTTGGGCGGTGAAGAGGGCGGCCATGAGGAGCACGAATCCCAGAACCAGGCCTGGGGGTGGCAGGAGCAAAAGCCCCAGGGCGAGGAGGACCAGGGAGAAGGCCAGGCGAAAGGTGGCCACCGCCCCGAACCGGCGGGCCAGAAGCCCCGAAAGGGCGCTTCCCGGGATGCCGAAGAGGTAGGCCAGGTACACGAGCCCCACCTCGCCTGGGCGGAAGCCCAGCTCCAGAAGGCGGTAGGGGAGGAGGTTGGCCAGGAAGAGGTTCAGGAAAAGGAGGATGAAACCCGCCAGGTACAAGGGAAAGGCGGAAAGGTCGTATTGCGGCCTACCCAGGGCGGGAAGCCCCGCAGGAGCCCGGATGAGGAGGAGACCCAGGAGAAAAGCGGGCAGGGAAAGGAGGAAGAGGGCCTCCCTCACCCCGACGACCTCGGCCAAAACCCCTGCCAGCACCCGGCCCATGCCCCCGCCCAGAACATTCCCCGCCATGTATACCCCGGCCATCTCCCAGGCCTTTTGGGGGAAGAGAAGGGGAATGAGGGCGATGGCCAAGGTGGGCACGAGGGCGGCCCCAACCCCCTGGAGGATGCGGCAAAGGGTCCAGGGGAAAAGGCTTGGGCTAAAGGCCCCGAGCACCCCCCCTAGGCCCACCAAGAGAAGGCCCCCGCCCAACAGGGCGCCTGCCGGCAGGCCCAGGCGGGGTACCCAGGGGGAAAGGAGCACCAGAAGCAAAAGGGGCAGGCCCATGCCTGGACCCGCAGCCCCCGGAGGGACAGCGAAGAGCTTTTCCAAAAGGGGAAGCAAGGGCACCACCGCGTAGAGGGCGCTGTAAAGGGCTACCCCAGAGAGCACCACCGCCCACCGCATCCCCCTTATCCTATGGGCAGCATGCGCCTTCTTCAGGTGGCCTTACCCCTGCCCCTTCCCCCCATGACCTACCTGCCTCCCCTGGGCCAGGAGGGTGTAGACGGGGAAGAAGCCCTGGGGAAACGGGTGGCGGTGCCCTGGCGGGGGGAGGTGCGGGTGGGGGTGGTGGGTGGGGGAAGGGGGCAGGCCGAGCCATGCCTTGCGGCACGCCATCGCCTATCTGGACTCGAGGCCCTATTTGCGCCCGGAGGAGATCCTGTTTCTGGAGGAAGCCGCCCGTTACCTCTTTGCTCCCTTGGGCCAGGTGCTTGCCGATTTCCTGCCCCCTTTTCCCGAACTAAGGCACCGGGTGCGCCTCTACCCAGGGGCGGACCCAGCCCTTCTGCCCAAGGGGTTGGAGGGCCTGGTCACCTGGCAGGAGGCTAAGGGGTTTGACCCCAAGCTTTTGGATTACCTGCGGGAGGCTGGGGTCTTGCAGGAGGAGGTGGCCTTTAAGGAGGGGAGAAAGGTTCTCATCCCCCTGGAGAAGGGGCATCCTGACCCTCTTCTGGACGCTGTTTTGCAGGTCCTTTGGACCCTGGGCCAAGCGGAGAGTTTGGCAGCCTTGGCCCGGGCTGCTGGGGTAGGGGTGGGCCGGGTGAAGAGGCTTCTCGCCGAGGGGTACATCGGCTACGGGACTCCCAGGGAGCCTTCCCCTGCGGGCGAGCCCCTAAAGCCCCTCTTCCTTCCGGAAAGGCCCGAAAGGCTGAACGGGGGGAGGCTTGGGGAGAGGATGCGTTTCCTGGCGGGCCTGGTGGCCAAGGGAAGCCACCTGGTGCTCTTTCCCGAGGTAAGCCTTTTGGAACGCTTCCTCCGCCACTTCCCCCAGGCCAGGCCGTACCATGGGGGCCTTTCCCGGGAAGCGCGGGAGGCCCTTTTTCGGCAGCCTGGGGGCTTGATTTTCGCCACCTATGGCGGGCTTCTCCTCCCCTTCACCCCGGATTCCCTGGTGGTGGTGGAAGAGGGAAGCGAAAGCTACAAGCTTCCCTCGGGGACCCGGGCCTTTGTGCCTCCCTTGGCGGAGCTCAGGGCAAGGCTTGTGGGCGTGCCCCTCACCTACCTTTCCCTGGTGCCCGCGGTGGAGGTCTTGGAAAAGCCGGGCCTGGCCTTCCCTGTACCCAAGCCGAGGGTTCTCCTGTTGGACTTGAGGAAGGAGAAGGGGTATCCCCTGGTGGGAAGGGCCTGGGCCCTTTTGAGGCAGGTGGAGGAGAAGGGGCGGCAGGCCCTGGTCCTTTCTCCCCGCTTGGGCTATAGCGCCCTCCTCCTCTGCGCCGACTGCGGGTACAAGCCCACCTGCCCCAACTGCGCCCTTCCCTTGCGCTACCACAAGGGGGGCAGGGGGGAGCTGGTCTGCCACCAGTGCGGCCACCGCGAGCCTCCCCCGGTTCTGTGCCCGGAGTGCGGTTCCCCCCTCCTCGAGCCCAAGGGACCAGGGCTGGAATGGCTGCAGGAAGAACTAAGGGGGCGCCTTTCCCTACCCGTGTACCGCTACTCCAAGGAGGGGAAGGACGACCTGGGCCCCCTGCTCAAGGGAGAACCAGGGGTGGTGGTGGGCACCACCGCGTTTCTCCGGGGCCCGGTGCTCCCCGAGCTGGCCTTGGTCCTCCTGCCCTATGCCGATGGCTTCCTCTACGATTCCGATTTCCGCGCCGCCGAGCGGTACCATCGCCTGCTTTGGGCCCTCACCGAGCTGAGGCCGGGGAGAAGGCCCCTTCTGGTCCTCCAGACCTACACCCCCGACCACCCTGCTCACCAGGCGCTTTTGGAGGGAAGCGTGGAGGTCTTTCCCTGGAGGGAAAAGGCCCTGCGGGAGGCCCTGGATTACCCTCCCAAGGTGCGGATGGTGAAGCTGGAGGTTGCCCACCGCAAGGAGGAGCGGGCCCTCGAGGAGGCCTATGCCTTCCTCGAGGCCCTCAAGGGGGTGGCCCGGGAGGGGGAGGTGCTGGGGCCTGCCCCCGCCCCCGTCCCTCGGGTGAAGGGGGTGTACGTGTACCACCTCCTCCTGCGGGGGAGCACGGAGCGCCTGGCCGAGCTCCTCTCCCGTTTGGACCGGCGGCGGTTCAAGCTGGACCCCGACCCCCACCGCTTCGTGGGCCTGCTGGAGGACTGATGCTACCCCGAAAAGCACCCCTGCCCGCTTGGAAGCCCGCTTCTCGTGTGCAAGTTCTTTGAGGGAAACGCTTGGGCCCGGTAGAGTGGAAGCATGGCGTGGAGGCTTGGGTTCCTTTTAACTTTGGCGCTGGCCGGGTGCCTTCCCGCTTCTCATGGGCCCTCTCCCTTGGGGGCCCCCAAGCCCTGCCCCCCCGGGCAGGAGCGGCTTAGCCCCACGGGCCCTTGCCTGCGTCCCGAGGAGCGGGCTTCCCTATACTCCACGGCGGAGCTTTGGGTGGGGGTAGGGGAGGCCACCTACCTTTGGATCTTCTCCGCCGGGGCGGGCAGGCCCGAGGAGTACCACTTCCAGGATGAGGTTTTCCCCTTGGAAGCCTTGGACTGGGGAACCTACCGGGTGTGGGTGCCCCTTTGGGCGTTTCCCGGGGAGCCCTATGCCCTTTGGATCCGCTGGAAGGACGGGTGGTACGTGCGGTGCGGCCTTTTCTACCCCTATCCCTTGCGACTTCCCCCGGGAGTGGGGGTGGAGAGCGAGCGGGTGGCTCGCTGGCTGGAAGAGCGGGCCACCCCTCCTTTCGCCGTGGAGATAGGGCCCGGGGTTATCCGGGGGGAACCCTTCCCCAAGCCCCAGGCTCGGACTCCCGTGGGTTGGCTTCGGGTGCGTCCCCTAGAGAAGCAAGAGGCCCGTGCCCTCCGCATGAAAAGCGCCCCGCCCGATCTGGAAACCTACAGTTGCTGGCCCTATGGAGCCCGTTGAGTTGCAAGAGCGGGCCTGGATAGAGGTGGACCTCTCCGCCCTCGAGGCCAACCTGCGCCTTCTCCAAAAGATGGCCAAGGGGGAGGTCATCCCCGTCCTCAAGGCGGACGCCTACGGCCACGGGGCCCTTCCCCTGGCCCGCTTCCTGGAGGGAAAGGGCGTGGGGCGCTTCGCCGTGGCCACCCTGGCGGAGGGGAGGGCCTTGAGGGAAGGGGGGGTCAAGGGGGAGGTCCTCCTTCTCGGGAGCCTCCACCCCCTGGAGGCGGAGGCGGCTCTAAGGTGGGGGCTTACCCCAACCCTTTCCACCCTCGAGGCCGCCCAGGCCCTGGCCGCCCGGGCCAGGGCCTTGGGGCTCACCCCCAGGGCCCACCTCAAGGTGGACACGGGGATGAACCGGGTGGGCTTTCCCTGGGAGAAGGCCAAGGATGCCCTCCTGGCGGTGGAGGCCTTGGGGATAAGGGTGGAGGGAGTCTACACCCATCTGGCCACCGCCGGGGAGGACGAGGCTTTCGTGGAGGTGCAAAGAAGCCGCTTCCAAAGGGTGCGGGAGGCTTTGGGGGAAGGCTACTTCTACCACCTGGAAAACTCCCACGGGCTTCTGCTGCACGGGGGGGAGAACGTGCGGGTGGGACTTGCCCTCTATGGCCTCATCCCGGGTTTCAGCCTAAAGCCCATCCTCCGCCTTCTCGCCCGGCCCACCCTGGTGAAGCAGCTGGGGCCGGGGGATCGGGTGGGCTACGGAGGGGAGTACGTGGCCCGGGGTGGGGAGTGGCTTCTGACCTTGCCCGTGGGCTATGCCGACGGTCTTCCCCGGGGGGCGGTGCGCTTCGTGAAGGGTCCCGAAGGAGGCCTTTACCCGGTGGCGGGCCGCATCTCCATGGACCAGACCACGGTGCTTTCCCCGGGGCCTTTGCCCCTGGAGGCGGTCTTGGAGGTACTCTCCCCGGATTTCGGCCCCACGGGGCTTTGCGCCTGGGCCGAGGCCCGGGGGACCATCCCTTACGAGGTGGCGGTGCACCTTTCCCGGAGGTTTCCTCGGGTTTACCGCTATGGCGAGGAGGTGTGGGAGGTTCTAAACTAGACGGGTGCAAGCGGTGCGCCTGTTCCAGGGCTACCTTTGGTACCCCAGGGAGCTTGCCCTGGACCTGAAAACCCTGCTTCCCCAGGAGGTGGAGGGAGCCAGGCTTCTCCTGGACGAGGTGCCGCCCCCCACACCCTTCTTTGAGGACGGTACCCCCACGCACACCCAGCGTTTTTACCAGGTTACCCTTCTTCTCCTCACCGAGGAACCTCCCGAGGCCTTGAAGCCCCTGACGGAAACCCTGGCCCCCATCCTTCGGGGGATGCTGGAGGGGCTTCCCAAGGAGGTGGGCTGGCTTCTTCTGGAGGATTTGCGTCCCCTCTAGGGCTTGCGGAGGAGGAAGGCCAGGAGGAGGGAGGCCCCACCCAGGGCAAAGGCCAGGAGGCTTTCCCTTTTTAGGGCGAATCCCTTGGGCCTTAAGGGCTTCAGGATGCCGGTTTGGTAGGCCTTTACCTGATCCAAGGGTGCCTCCGCCAAAAGGTCCACCACCGGGGGGCTTCCCGGGGGGGCCCCCAGGGTCCAGGGGCCTCCTTCCGGGCTAGTGGGGCGCAGGTACCAGGGAGCGAAGGGGTCGAAGAGGCCCACAGCCCCGTAGTAGCCGTAAGGCCCAGGGGGAATCCCAGTGTCCACCGCCACCCATTCCCCTTCCCGCCATACCCTCACGGGCGTCCTTTCCCCGGTGGGGGTACGCTTTTCCCCGCCGAATCCCGTGAGGATATAGGCCACCTCCCAGCCTTGGTCAGGAGGGGTGGAAAGCCCGGGAAGCAAGGCTTCCTCCCCTCCTTCCCCGGTGTCCAACCAGAGGGCCACCGTGGCCAGGCTGAAGCCCAAGGGGCCCTCGAGGGGATTCGGGTAGCGGCTCAGGCGCACCTTCAGGACCAGCCTCCCTTCCCGTTCTTCCCCTGCCAGGGCCAGAAGGTCGGCATAGCCCTCCCCTGCCTCCTGGAACAGGGCTGCCCGGGGATAGCGGTAGGCCAGGCCCTGATCGTCGCCCACGGGGTCCTGGAAGAGAAACAGCATGCCCATCTTTATACCAGGGCCACCAGGGCCCTCACCACCTTTTCCGGATCGTGCTGGGCCAAGGGGCCCTCCTCCCGGAAATCCCCCGTGATCACCCTCACCCCGTCCGCGGCGAAGGGCCTCGGGTCAAAGGCCACGGGAAAACGCCCTTCTGCCGCATACCGCCCTTGGACTTCCTCCGGGATGGGGGCGGTGTGCACCAGGACCACCTCGGGCCTCCTGCCGAGATGGTAGGCGATGGCCTTGTAGTGGTCGTAAGCGGTGTAGCCATCGGTTTCCCCCGGCTCGGTCATGAGGTTCACCACGTAGACCAGGGGGGCCTTTGCCTTGGCCATGGCCTCCAGGAGGGGCTTGGGCAGGAAGCTGGGGATGACGCTGGTGTAGAGGCTTCCCGGGCCCAGAACCAGGAGGTCCGCCTGGCGGATGGCCCTGAGGGCTTCCTCCATGACCCGCTGGGGCTCGGGTTCCAGGAAGACCTCCTGGATCCGCCCCCTTTTTTCCCGAATGACCACCTCGCCCACCACCTCCGAACCATCGCGGAAGCGGGCCTTAAGCCGCACCGCCTCGGGGGTGGCGGGAAAGACCTGGCCTCTAAGCTGCAGGATGGCGTTGGCCTCGAGGATGGCCTGGGCGAAGTTCCTGGCCTCCTGGTTCAGGGTCAAGAGGAAGAGGTTGCCGAAGGTGTGGCCCTTAAACTCCCCTTCCTGGAAGCGGTGGTGCAGGAGCTTGGGAAGGGCGGGGTGGTCGGAAAGCGCCGCCAGGCAGTCCACCAGATCCCCCACCGCTGGCAGGCCAAACGCAGCCCGAAGCCGGCCCGTGGAGCCCCCATCGTCGGTCACGGCCACGATGGCGGTGGTGTTGGCCGTGTGCTCCTTTAGGCCCCTAAGCACCCGGGAAAGCCCGGTCCCACCGCCAAAGGCCACCACCTTGGGACCCTGCTCCAACCTCCTGCGCACGTAGACCCTTTCCGGCACCGCCTCGGGCTCGGTGAAGGCGGAGAGCATGCTCCGGTTCATGCTCCTTACCCCTCCCACCAAGAGGGTGAGGCCCAGGAGGACAAGGCCCAGGGCCCAGGGTTCCGGGGGTGGAGGAGGGAGGAAGCGGGCAAGCCCAAAGGCCATGAGGCCTACCCCCAGGCCCGCCAAGGCGGCGTAGCGCTTGACCCGCATCCCCGGGTAGAGCCAGCGAAGCGGGGGAAAGCGCCGGGCAAGCCCTTTGGCTACCCGGTACAATCCCTGGTACTTACTCCTCCTTGTCCACATCCCGGTGGCTCACCTCCACCCGGAACCGGCTGGAGAGCTCCTCGGCAAGCCGCTCGGCCACGGCCACGCTCCGGTGCCTTCCCCCGGTGCACCCCACGGCCACGGTGTAAAAGGCCCTGCCTTCCTTCTGGGCTCCCTCCGCCGCCAGCCCCACCACCGCCAGCAGGGCCCGGTAGTAGGGCTCGTACTCTTCCCGGAACACGTAGGCCTGCACCTCGAGGTCAAGCCCCGTCTTGGGCTTGAGGGTGGGGTCATAGTGAGGGTTTGGCAGGGGGCGCACGTCCAGGACCAGATCCGCCTCCTGGGGCGGGCCCCACTTGAAGCCAAAGGAGATGAGGCGCAGAAGAAAGCCCGCCTCCTCCCCCAAAAAGAGCACCAGGGCGTCCTTGAGGGCCCTTGGGGAAAGCTCCGAGGTATCCAGGACCAGGTGGGCCCTGGCCCGTAAAGGACCCAGGATGCGGCGTTCCTCCCCAATCTCCCGCATGAGATTTCCCGCTCCCAGGGGGTGGACCCTCCGGGTCAGGTTGTAGCGGCGCAGGAGGACCTCGGGGCGGGCCTCGAGGTAGACTACGGTGGGCTTGAGCTGGTCCAATACCCTTTCCAGATCCCCGAAGAAGGCCAGGGCCCGGGCGTCCAGCACCACCCCAGCCCGCTCCACCCCCCTTCGGCTCAGTTCCTGCAAAAGGGCTTCCCACAGACTTGGGGGAAGGTTGTCCACCATGAAGTAGCCCAGGTCCTCAAGGTATCCCCTGGCCGTGGTCTTGCCCGCTCCGGAAAGCCCCGAAAGCACCAGAAACCGCATCCCCTTGACTATACCCGCCTTCTGAGCCAGAGGTTGAAAAGGGAAAGGAGGAAAAGCCCAGGAAGCCCCACCACCCCGATGAGGAGGTCGTGGGTGCGCTCCACCAAGATGAGGGATAGGCCTGCGATGGCGTTCAGGGTTCCGTGGAAGAGGGCTGCCGCCAGCACCGAGCCTGCCTTTTCCCGGACCCAGAGGAGCCCGGGGGTCAGGGCCAGGGTGAAGAGGATCATCATGGGAACGCCGAGGAGAGGTTCTCTGGGATAGTTATGGCCGGCCAGGATAAGGGGAGCATGCCACAGGCCCCACCAGAAGCCGATTTCCAGGCTGGCGGGCCAGAAGCCCCGCACCTTTAGTTTTTCCCACAGGTACCCCCGCCACAAAAGTTCCTCTCCCAAAGCGGCCAGGAGGTTTACCGTGGCTCCCGCCACCAGGGCGGAGAGGATGAGGACCAGGGGGAAAAGCGCAGAGAGGGTTTCCGGGATCGCCTGGGCTGCTTCCTGGGGCGCGGTTTGCCGGAGGGCTTCCCATCCTTTCCAGGCACCGAAGGGAAGGCTTAAGGGAATGGAAAGCAGGGTGAGGGCCACGGGGAAGAGCCAGGCGAAAAGCCAGTAGCGGTTGGGCCGTAGGGCAAGGGGGAGGCGCACTCCCTCCTTGCGGGCGAAGGAAAGGGCCACCAGGCCGGGAATCCACATGTAGAGGAAGCCAAAGGCCAGATAGGCAGGGCTACCCACCCGCCCGCCCTGCAGGTAAAAGGCCAGGAAGGCCACCCAGGAAAGCCCCAGGGTCCAGTAAAGGGCCCTCATGCCACCTCCTTCCACTTCAGCAGGGGAAGGGGATCTTCCGGGTTGAGAAGAAGCCCGGAGCCGTTTTTGAGCACCAGGAGCACTCCCTCCCCCCGCCTGGCTCCCACGAGGGCTTCCACGGATAGTCCCTCCAGCCGGAGCCGCTTGCGGTGGTAGCCGGGCATGGAGACCTCCCCCTGAAGGGTCCACCAGGGAAGGGCGAAGGTGAGGAGCCTCACCTCCGCCACCTCCGAGCGGTGGATCGTGCGGCGGCCTAGGGGGTGGTGGATGACGAGCACCGGGCCATTTAGCTCGTAGAAAAGCCTCTGGGGAAACCCCATGAGCCAGTAGAGGAGGCCCCCCATCAGGAAGAGGTCCACCAGGAGGATGCCGAGGAGGAGGGGGAGGCTTTCGGGATCCTCCCGGGCGGCCAGGAGGATAACCCCGCCCAAGGCCAGGAGGGAGAAGAGGAGCAAGACCAGGAAAAACCGCCTAGGGTTCCCGTCCCTCTTCGGGTGGAGCCTCATCCTTCCACCTCCCCGCCTTCTTGGCGGCTTCCTTGAGGAGGAACTCGATCTGGGCGTTCACGCTCCTCAGCTCGTCCTGGGCCCATTTCTCCAGCACCCGATAGAGCCTTGGGTCAAGCCTTAAAAGGAAGCGCCTCTTCTCCTTTTCTCTCACCCCACCCCCTTAGGTGTACAGGGTACCCACGTTCATCACCGGCTGGGCCTGGGCCTCAGCCACCAGGGCCACCATGAGGTTGTTCACCATGGCTGCCCGGCGCTCCTCGTCCAGGGCGATCCCCTGGGCCTCGAGGCCCAGGAGGGCTTCCTTCACCATGCCCACCGCTGCCTCCACGATGAGCCTCCTGGCCGCCACCACCGCCAGGGCCTGCTGCCGGCGGAGCATGGCCTGGGCGATCTCCGGAGCGTAGGCCAGGTGGGTGAGACGGGCCTCCAACACCTCCACCCCGGCCGCCTTCAGGCGCTCCTGCACCTCGGCCTTGAGCTCCTCGGCGATTTCCTCGGGGTTTCCCCTTAAGGACCTGCCCTCGGCATCGTAGGGGTAGCGGCTCGCCAGCGCCCTGATGGCTGCCTCCGACTGGATGGCCACGAAGCTCTGGTAGTTCTCCACCTGGAAAAGAGCCTTGGCCGTGTCCACCACCCGCCACACCACCACGGCGGCGATCTCTATGGGGTTTCCCTGGGCGTCGTTCACCTTGAGCTTATCGGAGGTGAAGTTGTGGACCCTAAGGGAAACCCGTTTTCGCTGGGCCAGGGGGTTGGTGAAGTGGAAGCCTTCCTCCCGGACGCTACCCACGTACCGCCCCAGGAAGACTATGGCCACCGCCTCGTTGGGTTGCACGGTGAAAAGCCCCGCCGCTAAAAGCCCCGAGGCCAGAAGAGCGGGGATGAGGTGCCAGAGGTAGAAAAGCTCCTTCTCGGTCAGCAACCGATACCCTGCCCAGCCCAGCCAGAGGAGGGCCAGGAGGAGAGCCAAAAGGGCAAGAAAGCCGTTTTGTCGCCACGCCGCAGTTTCCTTTACCTCGCGCATACCGCCTCCCTTTAGTTCCTGAAGACCACCTCTTCCCGGGAGAAGACCCTAACCGCCACCAGGAGGGCAAGCCCGGCGTAGACCAGGGTGGAACCCCAGGTGAGGCCTGCCTGCAGGGGGCTTGCGCTTCCCTTCAGGAGGGCGTCCATGAGGAGGGCCACAAGGTGGTGGTCTTCCCAGCCCTGTTGGGGCCCAGTAGGGCATAGACCTCCCCGGGGGCTACCTGGAAGGTGAGGTCCCGCACGGCCAGGCGCTGGCCGTAGGCCTTGGTGAGACCGGCGACTTCAATCATATATCTAAGTGATATCATACCACCCTATCCGGGTCAAGGGCCATAATGGATTTGCATGAAGGCCATGACCTTCTGGGTCAAGCCGCAAAGTTCCATTGAGGCCCTGCCCGAGGCCAGGGACCTGGTGCGGGACCTCTTGGAGCTTTTCTACGAGTACTTCCCCGAGTACGAGGGATGCCTGGGGTTTTCCCAGTCCCCGAGAAGGCCCCGCTACCTTTTTCTTTACATGGAGGGTCCTTGCGGAGGGCTTCTGCCCTCTGCCGCCCTTTTCCTAAAGGATCTTCTGGAGACCGCCTTTCCCGGGGCCGAGGTGAGGGTTTACGGTAAGCCCTGGCCCTAACGCCTTTTCTTCACCAGCCACGCCTCTTCCCGCACCCCTTCCCGGGCGTTCACCACCCGGGCCAGGACGAAGAGGAGGTCGGAAAGGCGGTTGAGGTAGCGGATGGCCTCGGGGTTCACGGGTTCCTCCCGGCTTAAGGCCACCACCTTGCGCTCCGCCCGGCGCACCACGGTGCGGGCCAGGTGCAGGGCTGCCGCCGCCGGGTGCCCTCCCGGGAGGATAAAGCCCTGGAAGGGAGGGCTTTCCTCCATGTAGCGGTCGATGGCCTGCTCCAGCCCCTCCACGTCCTGGGCGTCCATGCGGGCGATGTTCTTCTCGTAGGGGCTCCCCATGCGGGTGGCCAGGTCGGCCCCCAGGTCAAAGAGGGCATTTTGGATGCGCTCCAGGAGGTCGTGCAGGTCCAGGTGCTCCTGGGGAAGGAGGCTTCGCGCCAGGCCCAGGGCGGAGTTGGCCTCGTCCACGGTACCGTAGGCCTCCACCCGGGGATGGGCCTTTGCCACCCGCTCGGCCCCGTAAAGGCCGGTTTCCCCTGCGTCCCCGGTCTTGGTGTAGATCTTCATGGCCCCATTGTAGGGCTTACCCGAAAAAACATTCCCCGGGTTTCCCCGGGGGGTTTTGGCGGGCCCGAGAGGATTCGAACCCCTGACCTGCTGATCCGTAGTCAGCCGCTCTATCCAACTGAGCTACGGGCCCAAGCCGACCTCTAAGGTAGCACGGGAAAGGCATTTTTGTCAACAATGGCCTTGGTGCGGAATAAGCGTCTAGAAGCCCATCTTCTCGCCCTGCTTCGGGGGCCCAGGACCCTCGCTGCTTTCCCGCCAGGGAAACAA